>NZ_JBRILT010000008.1:0-140278 GCF_052977065.1 Shewanella sp. 125m-1 | reverse complement strand
TTCATTGCTGCCTGACCAAGTGTTTTGCGGCGTTGAGTTAATGCACTTGGTGCGACAAATGCTTTCCCTGTTCTATCAACAATATCAAGTTGATTAACTAGGTCTTTCATGGACTTATCATTATAAATAGCCATACCGACGAGTAACCATACCATGGATTCCAAAGTTAATTTGCGTTTACGCATGGTCACAGTGGCAGTCAGAGAATAGGCTTCATCAATAAGCTCTAGAGGAAGTAAGTCAGCCAACGTTTCAATATTATTCGGCTTCCAATCATTGATGATATTAAGTGCTTGAGATACGTCCATAAAAAAATCCGAGTGTTTAAAAACACTCGGATTTTGCCATCTTATAAAGATCGGTCAACCGATCAATAAACTGCTAAATGATCGGCATTACAGCCTATTGGCTGCTTTTTATAACGTTAATACAGGCGCTATACTTTTAGACCAACGAGCAGTTTATCTAATTGCTCGGCTGTCGCATGCAGTTCATCACAGCCTGAAACGGATTGATTGGCTGATTGCTCCACATCATGAGACTGATTGCGAATATCCATTAGATTGGTTGCGATTTCATTAGCGACCGCTGATTGCTCTTCAGCAGATGTCGCAATTAAAACGCTCATCTCATAAACTTTAGCGCTGTGATGAGCAATCCCTTGTAGATCTTTGCCTGTGTCAAGTACGTGCTTCTTGCCGTCCTCAGCCTTCTCTACGGTACGACTCATTACCTGTTTTAAGTCGCGGGCACCTGACTGAAGCGCTTCAATCATGGTTTTAATTTCAACCGTTGCAGCCTGAGTTCGACCAGCCAGAGTTCTGACTTCATCGGCAACGACAGCAAAGCCACGCCCTTGCTCTCCGGCTCGGGCAGCCTCAATGGCTGCGTTCAATGCGAGTAAATTAGTTTGCTCGGAAATGGCATTAATGGTGGTGACGACCTCGTCAATTTTAGCTGCGTTTTCATTGAGGTTATTAACAGCATCAGAGGCATCTGCAATTTCATTTGATAAGCTGCCTATCGCGTCAACAGTGATGGCTATATCACGAGAACCTGCATCAACTTGCACATTGGCTTCTTGGGTTTCACTTGATGAAAGCTCAGCATTACGTGAAACTTCTATGACGGCTGCGGTCATCTGCTCCATCGCGGTTGCTAAAGAATCAATGTGCTGGCGTTGATTCATGGCTAACGATTGGCCCTCTTCAGCAGTATTTCTAAAGGCTTGCACAATATTACGGATCTGTGAACTGGCGTTGGTCATCTCGCTTACAAGCTTATGCTGACGCTCAACTAGCGTATCTATGCTAATCGCAAGAATGCTAAATTCGTCTTTAACTTCAAAAAAGTTGAGTCGACCCGTTAAATCGCCATCAGCGGCTCTTTTAAGCGCCATCACATTGGTAAACAGTGCACCACCAACGAAGCTAGAGATATAGTAACTGGTGATTAAGATTATCGAGATTAATATCGCTAAGGCGATATAGGCGACATACTCGTTATGTATGTCGTTGATTTGTTCGCCATACAGGGTTGTAATCAGACCGTTTGGGCTCACCGGACTGACACTTTCTATTCTATTGCCATTAATCTTGATGTTGCCGCCGCTTTCTGCAAGCGAGACTAATTGGCTGGACCCCGTCTGCTGGTGGGTGACAGTGAGCTCACCTTCAATGGAGCTTAAGAATGCGCTTCTGTTTGCTTCGGGAATATATTGATAAGCGCTATCGAGTGCTTCATTGAGTGTCTGGTTGAATACTTGGGTTTGAGAGAGCTGAGCATCAAGTAGGTTTTGTTTGTATTCGCTATTTAACAAAACAGCCAAACCAACTAGCGTGATGATAGGAATTATCGCCATTAGAGCGAATTTGGTTTTTAGTGTCATATGGATAAGGTACTTATCTACCCAGCGGAACTTAACTTCTTTCATAATGTTCTCTTATTTATAAATCGCATACCTGACTATTTATCGGAAGATTATGCCGTTTCTTAACTCTTTTTTTGCTCATTATCGGTAATTTGCTTGTTTGTTGTTCACTATTATTTTTAAGTGATTGAATATTAATGTTTCTAATTTGTAGCGGCTTGGCAGTCAAATAGTGTGGCTATCATTAGGTTTTCAGTAGTTGTTGTGATTTAGGTTGTACTTTTACCGCTTCACTAAGTGGCAGTTAGATTAACAATTGATGGATTTAATGCTCATTGAGTAAAGCCTTGTATAAGGACTAAACAAAATAGACAGTTAGCAGGGGAAAAGGTGAATTAGTCCTAGTCAAATCATCCTGTCTAACGTAAAATTTTAGTCTTTTTCTATTTTCACTAAGAAAATACGTTAGCCCAAAAGTCGTAGGTCTAGCACTTACTTGCACTGGAAGAGATGATGTCACAGTTAACAGAGATCGTAGAACAGGCTTTAGCCGCCATCGAAGGAGCTACAGATTTAAAAGCTCTCGATGACCTCCGTGTCGATTACCTTGGTAAGAAAGGTAAAATCACCGACATGATGAAAATGATGGGGAAACTTCCTCCGGAAGAGAAGCCCGCTTTTGGTCAAGCCGTGAATCAAGCAAAACAAGCGGTTCAACAACAACTGTCAATTCGTATTGATGGTCTTAAAGCCGCTGAACTTGAAGCGCAATTAAAAGCTGAGAGTATCGATGTGAGCCTGCCGGGTCGTCGCATTGAGAACGGTGGACTGCACCCTGTAACTCGCACGATTGAGCGTATTGAAGCTTTCTTTGGTGAGCTAGGCTTTACGGTTAAAGACGGCCCAGAAATCGAAGATGACTTTCATAACTTCGATGCATTAAACATCTCTGAGCATCATCCTGCACGTGCAGATCACGACACTTTCTACTTTAATCCGAAAGTGATGTTGCGTACGCAAACATCTGGTGTACAGATCCGTACCATGGAGCATGAAAAGCCACCTTTACGCATTATCTCTCCTGGTCGTGTATATCGTAACGATTATGACCAAACGCATACGCCAATGTTCCACCAGGTAGAAGGTTTACTTGTCGCTGAGAACGTTAACTTTGCAGAACTAAAAGGCATTTTGCACGATTTCTTACGCAATTTCTTTGAAGAAGATTTAGAAGTGCGTTTCCGTCCTTCTTACTTCCCATTTACTGAACCGTCAGCAGAAGTTGATGTAATGGGTAAAAATGGTAAGTGGTTAGAAGTACTTGGTTGCGGAATGGTTCATCCAAATGTGCTTCGTAGTGTAGGCATCGATCCAGAGAGATATTCTGGTTTTGCGTTTGGTATGGGCGTTGAGCGTCTTTCTATGTTGCGCTATGGCGTTAACGATTTACGTTCATTCTTCGAAAACGATCTACGTTTCCTGAAGCAATTTAAATAAACGGAGCTGTAATAGCATGAAATTTAGTGAATCTTGGCTTCGTGAGTGGGTTAACCCGAGTGTCAATCGCGAAGAGTTATCACACCAAATTACTATGGCCGGTCTTGAAGTTGACGGTATTGAGCCTGTAGCTGCTGAGTTTAGCGGTGTTATCGTCGGTGAAGTTGTTGAGTGTGGTCAGCACCCAGATGCTGACAAACTACGTGTAACTAAAATCAATGTGGGTGGCGAAGAGCTAATCGACATCGTATGTGGCGCATCAAACTGCCGTCTAGGGCTTAAAGTTGCAGTTGCTATGGTTGGCGCTGTGCTACCTGGCGATTTCAAAATTAAAAAAGCTAAGCTACGCGGTCAACCGTCATTTGGTATGTTGTGTTCGTTTGGCGAGCTAGGCGTTGATATTGAAAGCGACGGCATTATTGAATTGCCACTTGATGCACCCATTGGCCAAGACGTACGTGAATACTTAGATCTTGATGACGCAGTTATCGATGTGGATTTAACGGCTAACCGCGCTGATTGTCTTGGTATGGCTGGTCTTGCTCGTGAAGTTGGCGTATTAAACCGCCAATCAGTAACTGAGCCGACTTGGGAAGCGGTTGCTGCGACTATCGCTGATGAAGTGAGCATTGACGTACAAGAGCCACAAGAGTGTGGACGTTACCTAGGCCGCGTTATCAAAAACGTTAACGTTAAAGCTGAAACGCCACTATGGATGCAAGAAAAGCTGCGTCGTAGTGGTATTCGCTCTATCGACCCGATCGTTGATATCACTAACTATGTATTAGTTGAGTTCGGTCAGCCAATGCACGCATTTGACTTAGCTAAGTTAGATGGCGGCATTCAAGTTCGTAAGCCTAAAGGCGAAGAGAAGCTGACACTACTTGATGGCAATGAAATTACTATTCCTGAAGGTATGTTGATTATTGCTGACCAGGCTAAGCCATTAGCACTTGCTGGTGTATTTGGTGGTGAGCAATCAGGTGTTACCACTGAAACTACCGACATTCTTTTAGAATGCGCATTCTTTGCTCCTTTAGCTATTTTAGGTAAAGCCCGTAAGATTGGTTTGCATACTGATGCATCGCACCGTTTTGAGCGTGGTGTTGACCCACAGCTGCAACAAAAAGTCATGGACCGTGCTAGCCGTCTAGTGCTAGACATCTGTGGTGGCGAAGCAGGCCCAGTCGTTGAAGCTAAATCTGAAGACAACTTACCAAAACCTGCACATATCGTATTGCGTCGAAGCAAACTAGATAAGACTTTAGGTCATCATATTGAAGATGCTGAAGTCAAAGAAATTCTAGAGCGCTTAGGCTTTAATGTTGAAGTGAGTGAAGGGCAGTGGAATGTAATCACAGCCACTTACCGTTTCGATATGGCGATTGAAGAAGACTTGATTGAAGAAGTTGCCCGTATTTACGGTTACAACAATATTCCAAATATTGCGCCTGTTGCGCAATTAAGCATGTCTGATCATAAAGAGTCTGATATCAGTCTTAAGCGTGTTCGTAGCATGTTGGTTGCCCGTGGTTTTCAAGAAGCGGTAACATACAGCTTCGTCGACCCTAAGCAGCAAGAGTTGCTCCACCCTGGTGCAGAGGCGATGATTTTACCGAACCCAATTTCGGTTGAAATGTCAGCAATGCGTCTGTCTATGTTCACCGGTCTTTTGACTGCGGTTGGTTACAACCAAAGCCGTCAACAAAACCGTGTAAGACTGTTTGAAACTGGTCTGCGTTTTGTTCCGAATGAAACCGCTGAGTCAGGTGTGTCACAGCAACCTATGCTTGCAGCTGTTATTGCCGGAAACCAAAACGATGAACATTGGTCAATGGAGTCAAAAACGGTTGATTTCTTCGACCTCAAAGGTGACTTAGAAGCGGTCATCGGTTTGACGGTTGCTGAAGCTGAATTTAGCTTTAGAGCGGCAAGCCACCCAGCGCTTCACCCGGGACAATGTGCTGAAATCTTAAGAGATGATCGCGTAATTGGCATTATAGGCACCGTTCATCCAAGCCTAGAGAAGCCATTTGGCCTAAACGGAAAGACAATTATTTTCGAACTAGAATTAGACGTGTTATTGCACGCTAATTTGCCGCTAGCCCAGACTGTATCTAAGTTTCCAGCTAACCGTCGTGATATCGCAATCGTAGTTGATGACGTTATTGCAGCAGATGATGTTGTAAAATTGATAAGAAAAGTTGGCGAAAATCAGTTGGTTGGCATAAACTTGTTCGATGTATACCGAGGTAAAGGTGTAGAGGAAGGCAAAAAGAGCCTTGCAATAGCACTCTTATTACAAGACAACGCTCGTACACTGGAAGAAAAAGAAATCGCTGAGATGGTAGACGTCGTGGTTTCTGCTCTGAAAGACGAGTTCAACGCATCGTTGAGGGACTAAAAGTATGGCACTTACCAAAGCTGAAATGGCAGAACATCTTTTTGAAACGCTAGGTATCAACAAGAGAGTAGCGAAAGAGATGGTTGAGACGTTTTTCGAAGAAATTCGTCTAGCTCTTGAAAGTGGTGAGCAGGTCAAGCTGTCTGGCTTTGGCAACTTTGACCTGAGGGACAAGAATCAAAGACCGGGAAGGAACCCAAAAACGGGAGAAGATATCCCAATTTCGGCACGTCGTGTAGTCACGTTCCGTCCGGGACAGAAGCTGAAAAGCCGCGTCGAAGAGGCTAACGCAAAGAAGTAATTGCTTTAGCGTTATAATGAAGAGGCCACTCAATCGAGTGGCTTTTTCTGTTATTCATTTGCAGTAGAGGTTTAATTCCTTGTCTAGAAAGCCAAAATATTTTGATCGACGTTTTAGCTTTAGCCTGTTACACCCTAAATATTGGCTAACCTGGGTCGCGATTTTAGTGTTGTTAATATTTGGTCTTATGCCTGCCTGGCTCAGAGATCCCATTGCACGCACACTTGCCAGACTAGTGATGAAAATTGCTAAGAAGCCGATTAATGTGGCAAGGGCGAATCTAACGACCTGCTTTCCTGAAAAATCCCATGATGAGATTGAAGCGTTAATAAAAGATAACGTGGAAAATTTTGTGATGATTTTACTTGCGCAATCCGAGTTGTTAGCGAAATCTCGCGCGAATATGAGACGCCGTGTACAACTTCATGGATTTGAACATGTAGAAAAAGCACGTGCTGCAGGTCAGCCTGTGATTTTTATCATGCCGCATGTGTGGGGTATTGAGTATGCAGGACTTAGGCTCAATCTTGAACTGCCTATGGTTTCGATGGCAAAAGCCCATAAAAATGGATTATTTAACTGGTTCAATAATCGTATGAGAAGCTCCCAAGGCGGCAATATCTACATGCGTGAAGCAGGGATCAGAGCTTTGCTGACAGAGCTAAAGCGAGACAATAGTTTTTTTTATCTACCCGATGAAGATCTTGGTCGTGAGAAGAGTGTCTTTGCGCCATTTTTGGGGACGACTAAAGCAACCTTGCCAGTAGTGGGGCGTTTAGCTCAGGCGGGGAACGCTCAAGTCATGCCGGTAAAGATTGGTTATGATCAACACAAGCGTCATTTTGATCTAACGGTTATGCCTGCCATTGATCCCGATACCATGCAAGGTAAAGAAAATGAGGCGATCGCCTTAAATAAGGCGGTTGAGCAAGTTATTTTAGCGTACCCTGAGCAATATATGTGGTTCCTTAAGGTGCTAAAAACCCGCCCCGAAGGCGAAGCATCGATCTATAATTAATCTGGTTGCTAAAAATAGCGCTGCAATTGTTATTAACCATGGCTATACAAAAAAGCCGCAATGGATATTGCGGCTTTTCTATATCTAGCGCTTAGCTTTATAGCTAGCGTTTAAGGGCAGTGTTTGATTGGCTGAGCTACTTATTCATTACGCGCTTGCATACATCTACCCATTTTTGCGCTAAATAAAGCACTTAACCAGCACTATAGCAGAGCGGATAACTAAACGATTAGCTGATATTCATCGCGTAAAATATCAATGATCTCTTGTTTAGGTGTGTCGCTGATATGTAGCTTCTTACCAATCACTTTCTCAGCAATTCCAACATAAGTGTTAGAGATATCCATCATGACAGATTCTGGTAGTTTATTATCTTTCGCTAGCGCAAAGCGCTCTTCCATGCGGTTCTTGTTGAGTAAGATATCAGCGTCTGGGAAGTGGTTAAGTAGCCACTGTCTGAAACCTTCTTTTGATTGCTCGATAATTTTGCCATCACGGTGAGCTGCACCATCCCAAATACGCGAGCTATCAGGCGTGCCGACCTCATCCATATAGATAAGTTTTTCATTACCAGCAGCATCGTTTACGTAGCCAAATTCAAATTTGGTATCAACAAAGATCTGATCATGCTCAGCGAGTGCGTCACTGATGACATCAAAGCCTTCTTTAAGCAGCTTCTCGTAAAGATCAACGTCTGCAAGCTTACTAAAGTTGAAACCTTGAACATGACGTTCAATATCGCTACGAGATACATTCACGTCATCAGCTTCAGGTACGCCTTCTAGGCCCGTTAATACACCTTTTGTCGACGGGGTGATTAATAGCTCAGGTAGCTTTTGATCTTTCTCTAAGCCTTCAGGGATAGTGATGCCACAAAACTCGCGCTCACCTTTAGTGTATGAACGCCACATAGAACCCGTAATGTATTGGCGTGCAATCGCTTCAATCATCACCGGACGTGCTTTTTGCACAATCCACACCAATGGGTGAGGGATGTCTAAGATGTGACTATCAGCAAGGCCTTTATCTTTAAAAAGTTTAAACCAATGATTTGAGATAGCATTTAGTGCCGTTCCTTTTCCTGGAACGCCATCTAAACCGTTCTCACCTTGCCATACGCAATCAAATGCTGAGATGCGATCGCTAATGACCATAATGGCTAGTGGTGCATCGGCAGGTACATCGTAACCTTTATCTTTAATTAACCGTGCGCTATCTTCCTCGGTTAACCAGTAAACACTGCGGACCTTACCTGAGTGAACAGGTTTGTTGGTACGAATTGGGAGGTTGTCATTTACGACTAAAACTTTATCTGCAAGATTCATAGGGCACACTTTTATTATTGAGAAGCTTAATTTTAGTGGCGCAGATTGTATCAGAAGTTACCTATTGCAACACCCTAGCAATAACGGATTTACTCTTTGTAAAAACAGTGTTTTCTATTGCGCAAAATCAGCAAGAATAAGATGGCAAAATTGAAGCAATGCGCTACTTTTGGTTTTAAATACCGATTGATTATCTTTTAAGTCGTCAATCCCTTTTATGATAATGCTTGCCCGTCAATTAAGCGTTTCATTGTTTCAGAGTGCAGTTATAAGCTCGTTTCATCTTTGCTGAAGAGTAAATTTTCAGCAGGAATAGCCGTGGCTAAACAGGAAATAAAATGGCCGCAGAGACTGCGACCATTTCCTACTCGTTAAGGCGGAGGTTATTTTTCTACTTTGCCTTATTGTGACGTTTCATCAAATTGAGATTGATGTCTTGCATGCTTAACTCTTGATCTTCAAGTAGCACTAACAAGTGATAGATCAGATCAGAGGCTTCATCAATCAATTCCGGTTTGTCATGGGTTGCAGCGGCTAATGCCGTTTCTAACCCCTCTTCTCCGACTTTTTGCGCGATACGTTTAGTGCCGCGCTCAAACAGGTGAGCGGTGTAGCTTGACTCTGGGTCTTGGCCTTTACGTGATGCGATTAAGCCTGACAAGTTGTCGATAAAACTGTGGGCGTTACCGTCTTTCCAGCAACTCTCTGTGCCCTTATGGCAGGTCGGTCCGTTGGGAATAACTTGCACGAGTAAACTGTCATCGTCACAGTCTTTATCAATCGATACTAAGTCGAGGGTGTTGCCTGAGGTTTCGCCCTTAGTCCAGAGTCTTTGTTTACTGCGGCTGAAAAAGGTGACTTTTCCTGTCGATAAGGTTTGATCTAATGCTGCCTTGTCCATATAACCGAGCATTAAGACTTTGGCAGTGAGGTGATTTTGCACTATCGCCGGAATTAAGCCGTCGGTTTTCTCCCAGTCCAATTGACTCAGTAAGTCGCTACCCAGTGGGTTTTGGTTAAAATTAGTCATGTTACATCCTTAATGTGAGTCAACGTCTAACTTATCTAAATGCGTACAGCAATTTGCTGGCTGTTGAGATAACGTTTTAGGGCCTGTATATCTATGATCCCTTTATGGAACACACTTGCGGCTAATGCCGCATCCACGTTTGCCTGGCTAAACACCTCTTTAAAATGCGCCATAGTGCCAGCGCCACCCGATGCAATTAACGGTACATCGCAGATAGCGCGGATCATCGACAATTGCTTAATGTCATAACCTTGTCTGACGCCATCTTGATTCATGACATTGAGTACGATTTCGCCGCAGCCCTGATTTTGCACTTCTTCAACCCAATCTTGTGTAAACCACTGAGTGTCTTTAGTTGCCGCTTCATCGCCAGTAAATTGCTTAACCATGTAGCTGTCGCTATTGGCGTCATAATAGGAATCGATACCTATCACGATACACTGACGTCCAAACTCATCTTGCAGTCTGGCAATCAAGCTTGGATCTGTTAATGCTGGTGAGTTAATTGAAATTTTGTCGGCGCCAAAGGCCAGCTTTTCTCGTGCTTGCTCTATGGTTCTTATCCCACCGGCAACACAAAAAGGAATATCAATTTTTTCGGCGACTCGACTTATCCATGACTTATCAATGACTCTATCGTGAGCGCTGGCCGTGATGTCATAGAAGACTAATTCATCAGCACCTTCTTCAGCGTAGCGCTTAGCGAGCGGCACAATATCGCCTACAATTTCATGGTTTCTAAATTGAACCCCTTTAACCACTTTGCCCTCTTTGACATCAAGGCAGGGGACTATGCGTTTGGCCAACATGCAATCGCCTCCTGGACGGTGAATTGGTTGATAAGTAGGGCTTTACCAATAATAATGCCATTGGCACCGCTGTCTTTTACTGCATTGACATCGGCTAATGTCGCGATGCCTCCAGAAGCTTGCCATTGGATCTCTGGGTAAGTAGCGGCAATCTCACGGTAAAGCTCGGTATTAGCGCCTTGCAGTGTGCCATCACGGCTAATGTCAGTGACTAATGCATGCTTAAGGCCAACAGCTTTAAACTCTTCTACCAGCGACTCCAAGCTCTTACCACCGCCACTTTGCCATCCCGATACGGCCACTATTTTTTCGCCTTGCTCATTGATATTGACATCGAGTGCGAGACAAATGGCTTCATTACCATATTTTTCAAACCAGCTTTTTACAAGCTCAGGCTCTTTTACGGCCAATGAACCGATAACCACACGGCTTACACCAATTTCCAGTAGTTCATTTAACTGGGCTTCAGTGCGAATACCACCGCCAACCTGGATCGGAGTGTCTAGGTGATTAACTAATTCTGAAATTAATGCCGTTTGACGCTTAGTTGGCTCTTTTGCTCCGGTTAAATCGACGATATGCAGTAAGTTAGCCCCTTGAGCCTTATAAGATTTAAGTTGATCTAATGGACTTAAATTAAAGGTTGTTTGCTGCTCGTAATCACCTTGATAGAGGCGAACAACTTGGCCGTCGATAAGATCGATTGCTGGAATAATCATTACAGTGCCTCCGGTTCATTACTTAGGTTAATCGTTAGCTTATTAGCGGGTTCATTGCCAGCTTGGCAAAAGGTATCTCTATTCATGTTGAGGAAGTTTGCCAGTATCTTAGCGCCGACCTCTGCACTTTTTTCTGGATGAAATTGCAGTCCAATAAAATTATCTTTTGCAATGGCAGCGCTAAAGTACTCACCATGCTGGGCAGTTGCAATGGTGAAGTCGCTAACGGGGGCGCGGTAGCTGTGGACGAAATATACGAAGCTACCGGCAGTCACTCCCTCGAAAATAGGGTGGTTTGAAGGCGTAATTTGATTCCAGCCCATATGCGGTAGCGGTAAGCCTTGAGTATTAAGCAGGTCGATATCGGTTGGAATGATATTAAGACATTGGCAGTCATCGCTTTGTGTGCCGCGCTCTTTTGAAGCACGTGTCAGCATCTGCATACCTAAGCACACGCCGAGTAATGGCTGGGTGAGCGAGGGGATAACCTGGAGTAAACCTTTGTCATTTAGCGCCGTCATTGCAGCCCTTGCAGTACCTACACCGGGTAAAATAACGCGTTCAGCCGAGTTAATCAGCTCAATATCATCGCTTACAAACAGGCACTCTCGCTCTGTATCAGTCATTAAACGCTCAAAAGCGTAGCGGACCGAGCTTAAATTGGCGCAACCGGTATCGATAATAACGGTATTACCTTTGATGCCGTTTTTGTTATCTAGATTGACTTGGCTCATAACACACCTTTACTTGAGGGCAGCGTGTCTCCTTCAACTGCCACAGCTTGTCTTAGGGTACGACCTAACACCTTGTATAAGCTTTCAACTTTGTGGTGGTCGTTATTGCCCTGGGTACTGATGTGTAAAGTACAGCGCAGACCATCGGCAAAGGAGCGGAAGAAGTGCGGCACCATCTCAGTTGACATTTGGCCAACAAGTTCACGGTCAAAGTCGCCGCGATACTTGATAAATGGACGCCCCGATAGATCTAACAAACACTCAGCACTGGCTTCATCCATAGGAATCGCTTGCTCAAAAACGTTACTGATTTGTGCATTGCCAAAGCGGGCTATGCCGCGTTTGTCACCTAGAGCTTGACGCAGGGCATCACCGATTGCCAGTGCGGTATCTTCAATGCTGTGGTGATCATCTATCTCCAAATCACCATCAACCTTGACATCCATTTTAAAGTTGCCGTGGGTTGAGATCTGCTCAAGCATATGGTCGAAAAAGCCAATACCTGTGTTGATTTCGCTTTTATCATTTGAATCTAAATCGACAGTGACGCGAATATCGGTTTCTTTAGTGGTACGAGTGACTGTGGCGCTGCGGTTCTTATTTAAAAGCTTATCGGCAATGGCGTTCCAGTTAAGATTTTCTGGGTGATATTGCAAACCTAATATGCCCATCGAGTCGGCAAGACCTAAGTCAGTTTCACGATCTCCTATGACAGCGGACTGGGTAAAATCAATTTTCCCAGAGGTGAGATAGTCTTTAACTAAGCCAAGCTTAGGTTTACGACAGCTACAGTTCTCATCATTAAAGTGAGGGCAGATAAGTACATCATCAAACAGCACGCCTTGGCTGTTTAAGATCTGCATCATCATATTTTGCGGTGCATCGAAATCATCTCTTGGGAACGAAGGCGTGCCCAGACCATCTTGGTTACTGACCATAACTAATCGATAACCGGCGTTTTGCAGTTTCAGTAGAGCAGGGATCACATTAGGCTCAAAAACGAGTTTGGCTAAGCTATCGACTTGCTTATCTGTAACTGGTTCTTCGATGAGCGTACCATCACGGTCGATAAATAAAATTTTCTGCTTCATAGCGGTTATACCTTTCAGATTCTGGCTTTACTGAGTTTAAACAAATCGGAACGCATTGAACATTCATTCAAATCTCAGCGCACTGTATATTTTTATTGTTGAAATAGTTGGATCAGATAGTCCGTTTGTTCCTGGTTTGTAAAGCTAAAACGAATCGCCTTACTAAGGCGGGGATCGTTGTAACTTCTGGCAATCACGCCAGCAGATATTAACTTTTGCTGCACTAGCGCTTTGTCCTCAAACTCTGCGAGTACATAGTTACCATGTGCTTTGATAACCTTAGCGCCATAGCCGCTCAATGCGTCCGCCAGTCTTAACCCTTGTTGCTTCATCAGACCCACTTGCTGCTGCATTGTTTCAAGGCCTTTTGTGTTGAGGGCTTTGATGGCAAGTTCGCTTACGGGAAGCGGCACGGGATAAGGGGCGATTACACGCATGCAGATTTCGATAATGTCAGGGTTTGCCAACAAAAAACCACAGCGTGCGCCAGCTAAGGCAAAGGCTTTTGATAAGGTGCGAAGCACCACTAGGTTTGCACAGCTATCGACTAAATCGGCGACACTGTATTCGGGACTAAATTCAATGTATGCCTCATCGATAACCACTATGGCTTCAGGGCAAGCGTTAATGATCTCAATGATTTTGTTTCTTGCGATGACACTGCCTGTGGGGTTATTCGGATTACAGATAAACACCAATTTTGCGCCACTGACACTGGAGATAGAGTCACTTGGCAGCTGAAAATCATCAGTTAAAGACAGCGCTTTTACCCCAACATTAAAGGTCTTGGCACTGATGGCATACATTCCATACGTAGGGCCAAAGGTTGCGATATTATCTAGACCTGGTACACAAAAGGCTCGAATTAACAGCTCAATCGCTTCGTCGGCGCCGCGACTAGTGATAATACTGTTCTCATTGACACCACTATATTGGCTATATGCGCTGATTAATGCAGGTGGCTGGCATTCTGGGTAACGGTTAAGGCCCATAAGCTCACTATTGTTAAAGGGGGACTCATTGGCATTGATCCAGATATCCCCTTGGCCGCCAATACGCCTTGCTGACTGATAAACCTGTAACGCTAACAGTTCTGGTCGAGCGAGGCGCTCGGCTAAATTTAGCTTGCTTGATGTTGTCATAAGGCCTCCGTAACTGAGCTATTGCTAGCTAACGCTTCATTACCTGCGTTAGCATCAAGGCTGGCCATTCGAACTGCAATTGCATTTTTGTGTGCATCAAGCTGCTCAGCTTCGGCAAGGATCATTACGCTATTGCTTAAGGCTCTAAGTCCTATTGCTGATAACTCTTGCACAGTGAATCGACGGCTAAAATCTGCAAGTGATAAGCTCGACACCGTTTTACTGTAACCGTAGGTCGGCAAGACGTGATTCGTGCCGCTGGCATAATCACCCACAGATTCAGGCGTATACGCCCCTAAAAATACAGAGCCCGCTGCTCGAATATTGGCTAGCACTTCTCGTGGCTGCTGAGTTTGAATGATCAAGTGCTCAGGTCCGTATTGATTAGAAACTGCCGCTGCGATGGTCATATCGTTAACGATAATAGTGCGGCTGCTTTTAAGGGCTTGATTGGCAATATCAGCACGTGGCAGCTGCGCCAGTTGCTTTGCTAAGGCTTGATTAACCTGCTTAGCTAACACGTTGCAATCGGTGACTAACATAACTTGTGAGTCAGCGCCGTGCTCGGCTTGTGATAACAGGTCTGCGGCAACAAACTCTGGATTAGCCTCAGTATCGGCAATGATGAGCACTTCTGATGGGCCGGCAGGCATATCGATGCTCACTGTGCAGCGGTTATCTTGACTAACGGAGCGTTTAGCTTCAGTCACAAATCGGTTACCTGGGCCAAAAATCTTATCGACTTGAGGTACAGAACCAGTGCCAAATGCAAGTGCAGCAATAGCTTGGGCGCCGCCAACTTGATAGATCTCTTCAATACCACATTCTTTTGCCGCATAAATGATGGCATCATTAATTGGTGGAGGGCTTACGAGAACCCGCTTATTACAACCGGCAATTTTAGCGGGTAGGGCTAACATCAGTACGGTTGAAATAAGTGGCGCGGTGCCTCCTGGAATATACAGGCCAACGCGCTCTATCGGCTCAGAGCGGAGTTCGCAGCGGATCCCTGCTTGAGTTTCTAGAACGATGTGTGGCTGGATCTGTGCCTTGTGAAAAGTCTCAATGTTGGCCTTTGCTTGAGCAATTGCTTGCTTTACCTCACTAGAAACTTTGGCGCAGCTCTGCTCAACTTGGGCGCTCGACAACCTTAAGTTATCGATATTGACCCCATCAAATTTTTGATTAAATTCAAATAACGCCTTATCGCCATCAGCGATGACGGCATTAATGATATCTGCCACACTTTGCTCAAGACTGTTATCACCTATTAGTGGTGAGCGCTCAAGCGTGTTAGCTTGAGCTTGAGAGTCGAGAGATTGCCAATTGAGGATCTGCATGACTCTACCCCATCATTTTTTCAATAGGCATAACAAGAATTGAGCTGGCGCCCAGCTGCGTTAATTGCTCCATAGTGTCCCAGAACAAGTCTTCAGTGCTAACGGCGTGGATAGCCACTCGGTTAGTATCGTCGTTGAGTGGCAAAACAGTCGGGTTTTCTGCGCCAGGAAGCAGTGCAACAATCTGCTCTAACGTTTCCGTTGGTGCGTGTAGTAAGATGTATTTACTCTCTTTGGCACGTACAACGCCATTAATTCGAGACAGTATTTTGTTTATTAGTGCTTGTTTATCATCAGGTTGCGATTGGGTTGATTGAATGATGCAGGCCATAGAACGGTAGATGACTTCCGTTTCATATAATCCATTTGCTTCAAGTGTTGCCCCTGTTGACACTAAGTCACAAATACCGTCTGATAAACCTGCACGTGGTGCAACTTCAACAGAACCCTTCAACATGCAGTCACGATAATTAATGCCTTTCTTTTGCATGTAGCGGCGTAGCAAGTTGGGGTAAGAGGTCGCAATGCGAAGCCCTTCTAATGAGCTTGCATCTTGGTAACTAAATTCAGTTGGCACGGCCAATGATAGGCGGCAAGCACCAAAGTCAAGTTCACGTAATTTGATGCATTCAGCTGGTTTGCCTAGGCTTTGGCGTTCGATCTGTTCTTCTTCCAGCACATTTTCGCCAATAATACCTAAGTCCACCACACCGTCCATGACAAGGCCTGGAATATCGTCATCACGTACACGTAATAGGTCGATTGGCATGTTGTCTGAGTGGGCGATTAGACGTTGTTCGTTGACATTAAATTTAACGCCACAGCTTTTAAGTAACTTCTGTGACTCTTTTGATAAGCGGCCAGATTTCTGGATGGCGATACGTAATCTTGTTGACTCTGACATGAGATACTTCCTATTAGTTAATTTAAAAATCTTATAAAACAATCTGTTAAGAAAAAAACAAAAAACCCTTGGAATTCCTTCCAAGGGTTTTGATATTTTTAAATCAACCGCCGGAAGGAAAATAGTCCTTCGGCAGTGAGCTTCCGAAGGCTACCGCATATGGTGATGATGATGCATAGTGTTCAAAAGCTGTGTCATATTCGTTTCTCTCAATCTGTTTCTGTGGGCCAAGTGGCCTGTCATGATCCAACGCTTGCTGCTGTGCTAAGCCATTGATGAATCATTTCGTGTTGTTGGTATTTAAATTAATCAGTTTTTAAAATGATTGCAACCTCTTATTTAAGCAGTTGAGTAAACTTCATCTAAATGTCATTATTTTTCATTTTTGGTTGCCTAAAGTCGATTTATACCGACATTTGAGAGTCTTGTGTTCTCAACTGAGAACAATTAACCGCACATGCGGGAGTGGCTTTTGTTAAGGCCGCTAGAGCGCATTTGTCCTGAACTTGCTCTCAGTCCGCCAACAAAAGCTAATCTTGTATATTTATTTAAGATAAACTGCCATGCATTTTTATATGCCCGTATCACATATTGAAGCTAATAACTGAATCTGGTAACCGAAGTCGATCACTGAGTCTTTCTCTGCACTCGCTTAAAAGGGAGTAACTATTCCTAATCTAAGCGCCTAGAATAGAGCTCACACAAGGCCTGTGAAACGCGCATTTCAAGTCGCTTGGGTATATGCATCATCAACATTTTTATTAAAGGTTTAATGACTCTTGAGCAGTAAACTCATACAGCAAGTCGCTGCTGCATTTTCAAATGATGGCGTACTGGCACATTCAATTAAGGGTTTTAGCTGCCGTGATGTGCAGGTGACTATGGCCAAGGCGGTGACTGAATCTATCAGTAGTTGCAATAACTTGGTGGTGGAAGCTGGGACGGGGGTGGGGAAGACTTTTGCTTACCTAATTCCTGCTTTATTGAGTGGCAAGCAAGTTATTGTCAGTACAGGCAGTAAAAATTTACAAGAGCAGCTATTTTACAAAGACCTTCCTGCATTATTATCCATGCTTAAGCTCACGCCTAAGGTTGCGCTGCTAAAGGGGCGTAATAACTACCTGTGCCAACACCTAATGGAAAAAGAGCTATCGGGAGCCAGCTCGATGGACACACAAGTATTAGATGACTTGCTGCGTATAAATCAGTGGGCAGGGCAGACTACTGACGGCGATATTGGAGGGTTAACCTCGGTTACGGAGAATTCTCAGGCTTTACCGCTGATCGTTAGCGCAAAAGAGACCTGTATTGGTCAACGCTGTGATTACTATGATGACTGTTTCACTCGCAAAGCCCGTAATAGAGCCATGGATGCACGGATCATTGTGGTTAATCATCACCTTTTTCTAGCCGACAGAATTTTAAAAGAGACTGGTTTTGCCGAATTACTGCCAGATTCTGATGTGGTTATTTTTGATGAAGCGCACCTATTGCCTGATATTGCTGTCACTTATTTTGGTCAGCAATGCTCTACACGACAGCTCATAGCGCTATTTGATAACTTGATTGAGATTTATAGACTCGAACTAAGAGATGCTAAACAGATAGAGTTGTTAAGTGCACGATGTTCATCAATGTTAAATGAGTGGCATCAAATACTGTTTAATATTGGCGAGTCTGACTGGCGTCGGCTATTGGCCAATAAAGACTTATCAGTCCTTTCATGGGGGCTGCTCAAAGAGATTAAGGTATTACAACAGCTATTATTAGGCCATGTTGGTCGCAGCAATAATCTAGATGATCAAATAGAAAAACTTGAGGTTTTAGCCAATAAACTAGAGCTGTTTTTCTTATGTGAGAACAATCAAGCCGCTTATAGTATCGACTTCGGCCATCGTTATTTGGTACTGCGCATTGCGCCAATAGACGTTGCTAAAGAGTGTCGTAAACTGTTTGATTCTAATGTGGCGTGGATATTTACCTCGGCAACATTACAAATCAACCGTGATTTAAGCTTGTTCACCCGACAACTAGGCTTACGTCAATGCCAAGAGATGTTACTGGAAAGCCCATTTGATTATCAAAATAATGCGCTTTTTTGTGTGCCAAGACATTTAGCGAGTGTCAATAATCATCATGTGGCATTAAATCAATTTGTTGATGTTTGCGTAAAAGCGGTGAATGCTGCTAAAGGGCGCACCTTTATTTTATTTACCAGTCATAGAATGCTTAATTTGGTGGCACCTGCACTTCAACGGCGCGTCGCTTATCCACTTCTTGTGCAAGGGCAGGCGAATAAGCAAAGCCTGCTTAAAAAATACCGCCAACTTGGTAATGCTGTATTACTCGGTACAGGCGCTTTTTGGGAAGGGGTCGATGTTCGTGGTCGACTGTTAAGTTGCGTCATCATCGATAAATTGCCATTTGTGTCACCCGATGACAATCTGTTTCGCGCGCGTAGCGAAAGTGTTGAGCGTGAGGGCAAAGATGCGTTTAGCGAGATCTCACTGCCGCAAGCGGTGATCAGCCTAAATCAAGGGGGAGGTCGGTTAATTCGAGATGAAAAAGATAAAGGCGTACTCATTTTATGCGACAACCGTATCGTCAATAAACCCTACGGACAGGCATTTTTAAATTCGTTACCGCCAATGTCTCGAACTCGTGATTTAGACAAGGCGATAGACTTCTTAGCGAAGATTAAGTAGCGTAAATTAAGTGATAAGTAAAATAACAAAATAAATACTGGTGAGTAAGATAAGGGCTAATAAGCAGCGGCGCCGGTAAAGTAAACCTTCAGAGTTCAGTAAGCTTGGAAACAATAAAAAGTTTAATGGGTTAAACAGGGTCTTATAGCTGATGATTGCGACGCCTGGGTTTCGTCCTCGATACAACATTTTGGAAAAGTAATAGAGGAAGCGAAAAAGTAGCACTGGAAAGCTAATATAGATGAGCAGGGTGAGTGTTAGCTCAGTAGTCATTTCAAGTTCTGCTAACGTCAACATTAAACCTTTTTGCCAAGCTTCCTCTAAACTGTTTGAAAACCATAGCAACATGAAAACTGTCATTAGCATAGAGAACACGATAAATAGCAAGGAGTAACGAAGTAGCCTAAACCAATCGATTCTGATTTGTTGCATCCCCCCCCTTGATTAGGACTTCAAAGCAAGCTTAAATTGAGTGCTTTAGAGTGAGTACAGTCACTGATATGTACTAAATTTATGTATAGTCACTTAATTTATAGTCACTTAATTTATCGTCACTTAATTTATAGCCACTTATAAATTTAGGACAAACCGCGATTTTTGTATCTATTTAACCTCATTTTATTGGGCTATGACTTGAGTGTGTCTGGATTACATCACACTCAGTAGTTCCGAACGTAAGTTGACGCTATTACTTAAGTCGCTATTTGCCTGTGGATCACTCATGAGGCCTGCAAAAGGCAAGTATTTTAACTATAAGACTTAATGCCAAAGCGTGACTTAGGGTATAATCATAAAAACAGTCTATTTACTCGGTTAAGCATTAAACTCCAGGCTTTTAAGGTGCACGTGGCCGATATTACCGCTTAAATAGTCTCCTAACATATACTGTCGTCGCCAAGTTTTTAATCGGCGGTAGTTGATTTAAATAACAAGTTTGGTAAGTAATTAATGACAGATAAATCTAACGATGCGACGCCGTTGAGCATTTTAGCACTCGATACTTGTACTGAGTCGTGTTCAGCAGCAGTTAGCCATAAAGGTGCAACGTACAGCGAGCAAGCCGATGCACCACGTGAACATAGTCAACGTTTGTTGCCTATGGTTAAGGCTGTTTTGTCTGAGGCAAACTTAGCACTGAAAGATGTCGACCTGATTGCTTATGGCAGAGGTCCAGGTAGCTTTACTGGCATTCGTATTTGTACCAGCATTACTCAAGGTTTGGCTCTTGGCCAAGAGTTGCCTGTTATCGGGATTTCTACATTAGCGGCTATGGCTCAATCAGCTATTGAGCAAGGCGCGAGTCAAGTTCTCGCTGCAATAGATGCTCGTATGGGAGAGGTTTACTGGGGCCAATATATTGCAGTCGATGGGTTAGCGACGTTAGTAAACGAAGAAGTGGTTAGTGCACCAGAAGCTATAGTGCTAAGTTTAGATTTAACTTTGCCTGTTATTGCTTGTGGTACTGGTTTTGACGCTTATCCGCAAATACTTGAATTGACTACGAATATGAGCATTTGTGAAAAGGCTAAGTTTCCTGAAGCTAAGTATATGCTAGCACTTGCTCAAGATGGAGTGAGTAAGGGCCATAGCACTTCGGTCGATGAGTTAACGCCGGTTTATCTTCGTGATACAGTAACCTGGCAAAAACTGCCGGGTAGAGAGTAATTTAAGACCGTACTCCAGCATTTTTTACGGACTGTAATCGCGGACTAGATATTTGTGAACTGGATATTTGCAAGCTAATATTCGCGAAAGGTATTAGTGCTCTGATATTAAGGTCTACGATAAAGCGAATGTATTAAGGACGATTTGATGCAGATTAATTCAAGCCCGCTTGCAACAACTCAAGCTGCAATTAATACAACAAGTAGGGGGGAAGTTAACAAGTCTGTTGCTTCAAACCTAACCAGTGCTTCAAATCATATTAGTGCTTTGGCTTCTGGCGGCGTTGAGCCGTCTCAGACAACCAAAGCGCCGCAATCGTTCGTGACTCATGATTACCAAGAAGATGAGTTTGCGTTACAGTCAAGGTTAGGTGCTCATGTTGAGTATGAGGATCATACGGGTGGACATCGCGGCGCGGTGGCTGAGTATTTAGTTAATCAACATGCTGCTAAGCGAGAAGAGATTAAGCAGATGGTGGGTATAGATACCTATGCATAAACCTCAATCCAATTCTCAACCTGGTGCTCAACACAATACGGCATCAGCCTCGCAATACAGTAATCACATATCATCTTCAGGAGTTCCGGGGCGGACCCGATTCTTAATTGAACTCTTCATTGCTTTTATGGTAACGAGATTGCCTTTTGTAAGCGTACCTTTCAAATGGTTAGAAAGTTATTTTCATGAACTCTCACATGGGTTAGCAACCATCGTTTCTGGTGGTGTTGTTAGCCATATCGAACTCTTTCCCAATGGTGCAGGTTTGTGTTTTAGCCAGGGAGGGTGGCCAATCCTAATCGGCTTTTCTGGTTACTTTGGTGCGGCTCTTTGGGGCTACTTGATCTTTATGTTTGCCACCTGGGCAAAAGGGATCCGCTTGAGTTTCGCACTACTTGGCGGCGTAGTGGTATTAACGATTATACTCTGGGCTCGGGATCTATTGACCGTGGCGATTTTAGCAAGCTTAGCAGTGCTATTTTTGTTGCCTTTAAAGCTTAAACAAAATCGTTTCTTAGCCAGTGGTCTGCGCGTGATGGCATTGATGATTATCTTAAATGCATTGGCGAGCCCGATGGTGTTGTTAGGGCTTGACGGCCAAGGCGATGCAAATATGCTCGCGGGAGAAAGTTGGTTGCCAGCTTGGTTTTGGGTATTCGGTTGGTTAGCAACGAGTGCCTTCATGCTATATTTATGTTGGCGTAGAGTCGATGCTGCGGCCTCGCGTTTGACTAAGATAACGTGATCGTTAAACTCGCCAGTTAACGCCATATTTGGCACCTTATTTTGTTTTAGTTAAATTATAAAATGTAAATCTCTGTTTATATGGGTTGGTTTTTTGTTAACCGACTGCTAGGTTGATGCCTGTCATCTTAGGGAGAATTACAATGAAAAAGAAAATCTTAGCAGCAAGCGTTTTGCTTGCAAGCACATGTAGCTTATCATTATTTAGCACAGCTGGAATTGCCCTTGAACACGAAAATAATGGGCTAGAAGCTGCCGTTAACAGTGATTTTAGGCCTGCTCAAAACACCGCTCGCGATGAGTATCGTCACCCAGAGCAAACCCTTTCTTTCTTTGATATCAAACCATCCGACACGGTTATTGAACTTTGGCCCGGTGGTGGTTGGTATGCTGAAATTCTCGCGCCATATTTAGCCAATGAAGGCCAATATATTGCGGGGAATTTTGATACACACCCTGAAGATGAGAAGGCGCGTAACAGCTATCGTCCTAAAGCGGGTAAGAGATTTGAGCAGTGGCTCGAAGATAATAGCGCCAAGCTAGGTAGTGCCAGTACCGTCACCTTTGATCCACCTGCTTACTATAAAATGGGGGCTGACAATAGCGTCGATGTGGTGCTCACTTTCAGAAACTTGCATAACTGGGCGATGAAAGGTTATCTCGAACCTGTATTTGACTCCGCTTATAAAGTGCTAAAACCAGGTGGAATATTTGGTATTGTTGAGCATAGAGCTAATCCTGGAATGGATGTGAAAACGGGCTATATGGAACAAGCTGAGGTGATTAAACTTGCTGAAAAAGCGGGGTTCACTTTTGTCGCAAGCTCAGAGGTCAATGCCAATGCAAAAGATACTAAGGATTACCCTAAAGGCGTTTGGACACTTCCTCCAAGACTTGCCCTTGATGAGCAAGACAAAGAAAAGTATCTCGCTATTGGTGAAAGCGATAGAATGACGCTGAAATTTATCAAAAAGTAAGAGTCTACATGCGCTTGGCCTGCGAACCCGATAATGAAATAACCTTGGTGCTACCCCATATCACGCTAGCTGGACGATTGTGGGGAGTACCAGATAAGCCCGTTATTTTAGCGTTACATGGCTGGTTAGATAATGCCAATAGCTTTGAGCCCTTGAGTCAATATTTAACGGATTATCAAATCTTAGCCATTGATTGGCCTGGGCACGGCGCATCGCAGCATCGACCTGGTCGCTATCCTCTGCATTGGGTCGATTACCTCTATGATTTAGATATCTTGCTTGAAACACTCCCTTTAACGTTGAAACCACATGCTATTTTAGGCCATTCTTTAGGCGGTATTATTGCGTCGGCTTATACTGCAGCATTTCCTGATAAAGTCAGTAATTTGCTGTTAATTGAAGCGCTCTCACCGTTATACGAAGGGGAGGGGAAATCAAAAAAACGCTTACAAAATAGCTTTGCAGATCATCGACGCTATCTTGCTAATTTGGCTAAACCTGCAAAGAGTCATCGAGATATCGCACTTGCTGCACATGCACGGCACAAATTTACGGCACTAGACCTGCAATGGTGCGAATTATTGACTCAGCGCAATATGCAAAACCTTGATTCTGGGGTATGCTGGCGCAGTGATCCTCGCTTAAAATTAGATTCCCCTTTAAGACTGACTTATTCTCAAGTCGATGCCTTAATGCAAGCCCATAAAGTCAATACGCTATTAATTTCAGGTAACCGAGGTTTCCCTCAGTTACGAGAAGCGATCCCAATGGCGAATCGCTGGTTTAATCAATTACAAACCATAGAGCTGGAGGGTGATCATCACCTTCATATGGGCAATGCTGAAAAGGTGTCAACAGCGATTAGTGCTTTCTTAAATAGTTAAGCAAAAAAAGGGGCTAGGTTTTTTGTTTCGTTTATGTGATGATAATCAAAATTTAAACGCTCGTATGATTTACGGGCGTGCCCAATAAATATAAAGAATAGACAGTGTTTTAGCTTGCTTATTGGCAAGCTGCTAACGACCATAGCGGTATAGTTCTTACCGCTGGTGGAGATATTAGGAGATTTTTGTGGACCAACTTTGGATTAATAATCTACCAGATGACGTACCTTCTGAAATTGATATAGAACAATATGCATCGCTTGTCGATCTGTTCGAAACTTCAGTGGCTAAATATGCGGATCAACCAGCGTTTGTGAATATGGGCGCGACCCTGACTTACCGTAAACTGGAAGAGCGAAGCCGAGCTTTTGCTGCCTATCTCCAAAACGAGTTAAAGCTGAATAAAGGCGACCGTGTCGCAATTATGATGCCTAACCTTTTACAATATCCTATCGCATTGTTTGGTATTTTACGTGCGGGCATGGTGGTGGTGAACGTTAACCCACTGTATACCCCACGTGAACTTAAGCATCAACTGACAGACTCTGGCGCTAAAGCCATCGTTGTGGTGTCAAACTTTGCACATACTTTAGAAAAAGTGGTTGATGATACACCTGTAGAGAGCGTTATTTTAACGGGTCTTGGCGATCTATTAAGTGCTCCTAAGCGTACCGTGGTTAACTTTGTCGTTAAGTACATTAAGAAAATGGTACCTAAGTATCATTTACCACATGCAATTTCTATGCGTAAGGCTTTGTCTAAAGGTCGACGTATGCAGTACGTGAAGCCTGTTGTTAAAAGAGAAGATTTAGCCTTTTTACAGTATACCGGTGGAACGACCGGGGTATCTAAAGGTGCTATGTTGAGCCACAGCAATGTCGTCAGTAACCTTTTGCAAGCTGATGCAGCTTATGGGCCTATGCTTGATCAAGGTAAAGAGTTCGTCGTTACTGCATTGCCGCTGTATCATATTTTTGCGTTAACAGTTAACTGTTTACTGTTTATCCATAAAGGCGCTAATAATTTACTTATCACTAATCCTAGAGATCTTCCTGCTTTCATCGCAGAGTTACAGAAGCATCCGTTTACGGTGTTAACTGGGGTTAATACGCTGTTTAATGCGTTAGTTAATAACGAAGATTTCGGTAAGTTGAATTTCTCAGATCTTAAGTTGTCGATTGGTGGCGGAATGGCTGTTCAGCGTGCTGTTGCCGATAAATGGCAGGGTTTAACTAAAACCCGCTTGCTAGAAGGCTATGGTTTGACTGAGGCGGCGCCACTTGTGACATGTTGTCCGTATAACCTTGATGGTTATAACGGCTCTATTGGCTTTCCTGTGGCTAATACCGATGTGCAAGTTCGTGATGATGACGGTAAGGTACTTGCTCAAGGCGAGACTGGCGAGTTGTTTGCTAAAGGACCACAGGTGATGGTGGGTTATTGGCAGCGCCCTGAAGAAACGAGTCAAGTTATCGATAAAGATGGCTATTTAGCGACTGGTGATATTGGCTATATGGATGAACAAGGTTACTTCTTTATTGTCGACCGTAAGAAAGACATGATCTTGGTCTCTGGCTTCAACGTTTTCCCAAATGAAGTTGAAGAAGTGGTAGCCTTACATCCTAAAGTGATTGAAGTTGCAGCCGTTGGTGTCCCTCATGAGGTATCTGGCGAGTTGGTTAAGGTATTTGTTGTCGCAAATGACAAATCTTTGACCAAAGAAGCAGTAATCAAGCACTGTCGTGTGCATTTGACGGGCTATAAAATTCCTAAGCTGGTAGAATTTAGAGATGAACTGCCTAAAACCAACGTAGGTAAAATCTTACGTAGGGAATTGAGAGATGAGGTTAAGCAAGCTTAACTTTATTAGTCATTAAGTGGTGATTGCCACTTTTGATTAAATTTAAAGCCGGCGATTGCCGGCTTTTGCATATTTATGGAGTAGACAACTTTGTTAGCGTTTCAATATATTGAAGATGATGCCAGTTTAGCGGCCCTTGTAGAGCAATACCAAGAAGCTGATTTATTGGTGCTAGACACAGAATTTGTTCGTACTCGCACCTACTATGCAAGACTAGGTCTGATCCAGGCTTATGACGGTAAGACGCTTGCATTGATTGATCCATTAGCCATCAGCAATCTTGACTTGTTTTGGCAATTGCTTAATAAAGAAAGTAGCGTAAAACTACTGCATTCTTGCAGTGAAGACTTAGAAGTCTTCGCGCGTTATGGTCAATGCCAGCCAACAAACTTGTTTGATAGTCAAATCGCCGCCGGTTTAGCGGGGATGGGGCATGGATTAGGGTATGCCAAGCTTGTTGAGCAAACCTTAGACGTGAGTCTAGATAAAGGTGAGTCACGCACCGATTGGTTAAAGCGACCGCTGACTGAAGCTCAGTTAAACTATGCTGCTAACGACGTGTATTACCTGTATAAACTGTATGCTCAATTAGTTGATAAGCTTGAAGAGCAAGGCAGGCTTGACTGGGTGTACGAAGAGGGCATTCGTATGACTCAGGGGCGTTTGGATATGCCGGACCCTGAACTTGCTTATTTAAAAGTTAAAAATGCCTTCCAGCTGACATCGAATCAACTTGCCATTTTACGAGATCTAGCTAAGTGGCGCCTACAGCGTGCTTTGCAAAAAGATCTGGCACTGGGTTTTGTTGTCAAAGATCACGCATTAATCGCGTTGGCAAAGAAACAGCCTAAAACGAGTAATGACCTCTATAAGCTGACAGAGCTGACCGAGCAAGAGAAGCGTATTCATGGTAAAGAGCTTATTAAGCTGATTGCCAATGTAAACTATGATAACCCACCTAAGCCTTTAGATGTGATTGCACTTAAAACGGGTTACAAAGTGGCATTTAAGAGCATCAAAAACTGTATTACAGAGCAGGCAGAAGCGAACGCTATTCCGATTGAACTGCTTGGCTCTAAAAAGTATATCCATGAATATTTGGAGTGGATATGGGCTAATAAGAAAGGTGATAAACCGCTTATTCTTACTGGTTGGAGAGAAGCGATTGTTGCAGAGGCTTTAGCCGCGCTGAAATTGTAGCTGCTCAGGTTTTAAATACCAATAAAAATGCCCGTATATGCGGGCATTTTTATTTAATATCGCTATTAGTTTTGCTCTGGTAGCGTCACATTTAGTTCTAACACTGAAAAATGGTCATCTGTCTGTTCAAGTTGCACCGATACTTGATCGGGGCCGACTTGCACATATTTACGGATCACTTCGATGATCTCTTGCTTCATCTGAGGAAAGTAATCTGGAGCGCCGCGCTCACCACGTTGGTGTGCGACGATAATCTGCAGTCGTTCTTTTGCTGTAACTGCAGTGCTTGGTTCCTTTTTCGTTTTGAAATAATCAAGAAGAGACATAATTAGCTACCAAATATTCGTTTTAAGAAACCTTTCTTCTCTTCCGTAAGAAATCGGAAAGGCAGTTCTTCACCTAATAACCTTGCTACAGCATCGCTATAGGCCATACCTGCATCGCTCTCTTGATCGATAATTACAGGTACACCAGAGTTAGAGGCTTTTAATACGGCTTGTGATTCAGGGATCACGCCGAGCAATGGGATCGCTAAGATCTCTTCAACATCTTGTACACTTAGCATCTCGCCTGTTGTTACACGGGCAGGAGAGTAGCGAGTCAGTAACAAGTACTCTTTAACTGGCTCTAAACCTTCTTCTGCACGCTTAGATTTACTTTGTAGCATGCCTAAAATACGGTCTGAATCGCGCACAGAGCTGACTTCAGGGTTGGTCGTTACAATCGCTGTATCGGCAAAATATAGCGCCATCATAGCGCCAGTTTCAATGCCCGCTGGTGAGTCACAAATAATATATTCGAAATCTTTGGCTAGATCTTCTAAGACTTTACCAACACCTTCTTTGGTTAAGGCATCTTTGTCGCGAGTTTGCGAAGCGGGTAATACGAAAAGCTGCGGGCAGCGCTTATCTTTAATCAGTGCTTGATTTAGATTTGCTTCACCATTAATAACATTAACAAAGTCATACACCACACGACGCTCACAACCCATGATTAAGTCTAAGTTGCGCAGACCAATATCAAAATCGATAACCACGGTTTTATGGCCTTTCATCGCAAGACCTGTGGCAATAGCAGCACTTGAGGTGGTTTTACCCACGCCACCTTTACCCGATGTGACAACAATAATTTGCGCCATTTATAATAATCCTTTCAATTTTGCGCTCTTACAGAGGCAATGATTCAACCGTAAGCGATTCGCCCTCTAGGCGAATACAACCGCTTGGAGCGGCTCCGTTTTGCTGAAGATTTTCAGTTAGCCAGTATTGACCTGCAATCGATACGAGCTCTGCTTCAATTTTTTGTGCCATGATTATCGCGTTTCTGTCGCCAGCAGCGCCAGCCATCGCCTTACCACGTAATGTGCCATATATATGGATACTGCCGTCGGCTATCACTTCTGCACCATTGCCCACCGCACCGACAATAATCAAATCTGCATTCTTGGCATAGATTTGTTGCCCTGAGCGGACATTTTGTTTAACGATTTTGGTCGTTTTAGGCATTTGAGGCTGTGAAGTGGCTTCTTTACCTGATTTGACTATGGCTAGACCAATCGATTTAGCTTGTTTAGTTAGCTCATTAGACGCACTGGTTATGCCAACAATAATCAATTGACGACTGGTTAAAATTTCTTTTAAACCCAGTATGTCAAAATCTGGAGCTTTTATAGCGCTAAGGTTGACCACTAAAGGCGCACCAATAAAAAATTGTGGTGCAATGGCAAGCTTAGCATCTAACTCTGCGGCAATAACTGCCATATCATTATTGTTGATATGCAGTACAGAAAGAGTAAAAGAAGAGCCTTTTAATTCGAGGCTAGGTGTTTGCATTCCTGAATCGCTCTCTAGAAAAAATTCAGCACAGGGCCGATATCCATTATATTCCTAACGGTCCATGTTATAGTGTGCATTCGTAGCTGGCAAGTTGAATAGTTTGGAATTTGAGTCGTATATGATCTGTGCAGTATATAAAAGCCGTAGAAAGGCTGAAAGTTATCTTTTCGTTGAAAAACGTAATGATTTTGAACGTGTTCCTGAAGCATTAATGGCCATGTTTGGCGAGCCGCAGTTAGTGATGATGCTACCCATCGAAAAGCGTGATCATTTAGGTTTTGCCGATATAAAAAAAGTAAGATCTGAACTGAAAGAAAAAGGATTTTATTTACAGTTACCACCTCCTGTTGTTAATTTATTAGAACAACATAAAAAAGACATCGGTTTTAATCCGGATTAAAAAGGGTTAATGCCATAAAAGATGTAACACAAGGGGTATTATGGTTTTTGGAAAACATGTTCTAGCACTGGCTTGCTGTTTAAGTTTGTCGCCTAACGTCGTCAGTGCGGCAAGTGAGCCTAAAGGTAGTTTTAGTGATTACGTTAACTCGCTACAACAAGATGCCATTGATAAAGGCATCAGTAAACAAACGATAGATGATGTTTTTCCAAAAATTAAATTGTTTAAAAAAGCGATGTTAACTGGACAAAACCAGACTGAAGTCCCTGTTACGCTTGAAACCTATCTCCCCAAAGCCGTGCCGCAATCAACTGTTGATGCGGCGCGTGCTTTGTATAAACAACATTATCCTGAACTTGAGAAAATGGGTCAACGTTATGGTGTGCAGCCACGCTTCATTGTGGCGTTATGGGGCGTAGAGTCTAACTTCGGTCAATTGCGCGGTGAGTTCCCTGTTTTATCGGTAACCGCATCGTTAGCCTATGAAGGGCACAAAGAAGACTTTTATCGTAAAGAGTTCTTTGCCGCATTAAAAATTGCACAGCGTGACGATATTGGATTTTCTGAATTAAAAGCCTCGTGGACTGGCGCAATGGGCAAAACTCAGTTTATGCCTAGCTCGTATCTTGCCTATGCTCAAGATGGTGATGGGGACGGTAAGAGGGATATATGGAATAACATCAGTGATGCATTTGCATCTACTGCTTATTATCTTCAGCAAGCTGGTTGGAAAGAGTCTGAAACCTGGGGTCGGCAAGTTCAGCTACCTAAGTCATTTGAAGCAAGTCTTGCAGACTTAAAGATAAAGAAAAGCTTTAATCAATGGCAGGAACTTGGCGTGCGCCGTTTTGATGGTAGTGATTTACCTAAGCGCGATGATATGCAGATATCACTGGTGATGCCTGATGGGGAAAAAGGGCGTAAGTACCTGGTTTATGATAACTATCGCGGTTTACTACGTTGGAATGACTCAGATTACTTTGCTATTACTGTCGCTTATCTTTCAGAGAGAATTAAGTACCCGGCGATCATTTAAGCATTCACTTAAACGGTAAAAGAGAGATTTTATCGTGGTTGTTTGTTATCACCTCCGCGCTAGGCCCATATTTACGCTAACTTTGCCGTTAACTCGGCAGCGTTAGCGCTAATAATCCTTTTAAGGATACGCAGTATCTTTTCTAATCATAATCACAGATTTTAATAATAAGCCCATCTAAAAGGTGTAAGTAGGGCAATGCCCTAGTGCGAATGACAGCCATAGCGTTGTATAATAGCCAGCTAACTGATTTGGATGAGTGAATGATTTAAGCATGGCGTTTTGGAATGAAAAAACCTTAGCACAGATGACGACCGAAGAGTGGGAGTCATTATGTGATGGTTGTGGTAAGTGTTGCCTAAATAAATTGATTGACGACGAAACTGAGCAACTTTATTACACGAATGCCGCTTGTCAGTTACTCGATAATAAAGTGGGCCATTGTCAGAATTACGATCAACGCTTTAGCTTTGTGCCATCGTGTACCAAAGTCACCGTTGACAATATCGCGTCGTTAACTTGGTTGCCCGATAGCTGTGCATATCGTCGCCTGTTTTTGGGGCGAGAATTGCCTACTTGGCATCCTTTAAAAACGGGCTCGAAAGAGGCGATGATTTTAGCGGGAATGTCGGTAGCTGGTAAGGTAACGTGTGAAACTAAGATCCGAGATATTGAAGATCACATAGTGCTTTGGCCAATGAAAGATGTTGATTAATACTCAGGTATCAATATCTATATAAATAACAAAAACGCTCTAATAGAGCGTTTTTGCTTTGTAAGCCTGCATTATACCAGTCAGTATAAAGAATTACTGATAGGAGCGCCTAGGTAGCTAGATTGACTTCTTTAATGATGGGATGATAAAAATCAGTAAAGCGAGCAGGTAGCAGCTAAATGCCACAATCATCCATTGCCCCATAGTGACGCCCATAAACTCCCATGGAATATCAGTACACATGCCTGTAGGCAAAAAGATAGCAGGTAACCATTCATGGAGTGGTAGCCAAGTTGGGAATTCAGGTAGATATGAGCAGGTTGCAAAAGGAGAGGGATTCATCTGCATATCGACAAGCTCCAGCGCTAACTTTAACCCCCAAGCCGCGCTAACCCCCCAAACAATAACTCCGAGCGCACGAGCGATACGTGAGCGATGACCGATAGTACCAATTAGGCCTGCAAAGACGACTCCAAATACTGCAACGCGCTGATAAATACACATAACACAGGGATCAAGTTTCATGACGTGTTGAAAAAAGAGCGCGGCAAGCTCAAGTGCAACAGCTGAGAGCATTAAGGTTAGCCAAGCTGTTCTTGAGTGGGAAAAACGAATTAGTGCATTCAACGATAAAGTCTCCATTGCAAATAAAAAAACGCCCTATTGAATAGGGCGTTTTATATGACTAACTATTTAAAAAATAGTTCAGATAATGCTTATCAATGTGCTGATATTACACCATCCGCCGCTGCTTGAGCAGAGTGGTGGATTAACATTTGACTGTCATAAAAATACTGAGTCATCTGTTCTAGGCCACCTAATTGAATTGCCAGCACACCTACGATAGACAATACGATAGTGTACGGCAATGCCATCCACACCATTCTGCCGTACGAAAGGCGAATAAGCGGTGCAATCGCAGAGGTCAGTAGGAATAGGAACGCAGCTTGACCATTTGGTGTTGCAACAGAAGGTAGGTTAGTACCGGTGTTAATAGCAACAGCAAGTAGATCGAACTGATCACGAGTGATTTGGCCGTTAAGTAGCGCAGCTTTCACTTCGTTAATGTAAACCGTACCAACGAATACGTTGTCACTTACCATCGACAATAGACCGTTAGCAATGTAGAAAATGACTAACTGAGTGTTGCCTTCATAGCTTAGTGCCCATTGGATTACTGGTGCGAACAGCTGCTGATCAATAATGACTGCAACGATAGCAAAGAAAACCGCTAATAGTGCTGTAAATGGCAGAGCTTCTTCGAATGCTTTACCCAGTGCGTGTTCATTAGTGATACCGTTAAATGCTGTTGCAAGAATGATAACAGATAGACCGATTAGACCAACAGAAGCTAAGTGCAGTGCAAGACCTGCGATTAACCACACACCAATAAGTGCCTGAATAAGTAATTTAACTTTATCGTGTTTAGTACGGTTAGCATCTTCATGAGCATCGTAATCAGATAAGATCTTATGAACTGCCTCAGGCAGCTGTTGACCGTAGCCAAAGACTTTGAACTTCTCAACTAAGAAACAAGTCGTAATACCAGCAAAGAATACAGGTACTGTCACTGGAGACATGCGGATAGCAAATTCAGCAAATTGCCAGTTTGCCTGGGCTGCAATGATCAGGTTTTGTGGCTCGCCAACCATAGTACAAACACCACCAAGAGCGGTACCCACACCAGCATGCATCAGCAAGTTACGTAAGAAACCTCGGAAAGACTCGAGTTCTTCTTGACATAGCTGCTCATGGCCATCAGATGTATGATCATGACTATCGCCAAAAGTTTTACCCGACGCTACCTTGTGGTAAATAGAGTAGAAACCGACAGCGACGGTAATGATAACTGCGATAACAGTTAATGCATCTAAGAAAGCAGACAAAAATGCCGATGCCATACAGAACATCATCGATACAGCAACTTTTGAGCGAACCTTAGTAATCATCTTGGTAAAGACAAAAAGTAGCAGCTGCTTCATGAAGTAAATACCGGCGACCATAAAGACCAGCAGTAACACTACTTCAAGGTTTGCTTCGATTTCATGTAGCACTTGGCTCGGCGAAGTCATGCCGATAGCCACAGCTTCAATCGCTAATAATCCACCCGGTTGTAATGGGTAGCACTTAAGGGCCATAGCTAAGGTGAAAATAAATTCAACAACTAACAGCCAGCCTGCAATAAACGGGTTAAAGTAAAATACGATTGGGTTGATCACCAAAAACGATATGATCGCGAGTTTGAACCACTTAGGTGAATTACCCAAGAAGTTGTCAAGAAACGCCCGACTCATTGTCACAGGCATGGAATCCTCTCTATTGATTTTTTATAGTTTCTAGTAGCCAAAATGGTTGAATTTTCTACTAGAGATAAATAAGCCAATGCTAAAGGTAAAACCTTTTCGATAACTTAAAAAGCCCCTAATGACGAAACAGCTATCTATATCAAAAAAATATCACTTAAACTGAACTGTTAGCGCAAAAAGTGAGCGGTTCGACAGCTTTATTTCGCTAGTCATCGTCTAATAAGCCTGTTTTAGTTTTCATTTCCTACCGCTCTGGTATGATCAGTCACAGAACAACACTAATAATCGGATAGAGTAGGCTTATGATCATCAATGCCAAAGGCCCTGCAAGCTTTGCAGAGAAGTATATTGTACGATCCATTTGGGAAAATAAGTTTCCTCCAGGCTCTATTCTGCCCGCTGAACGTGAGCTTTCAGAATTGATTGGTGTCACCCGTACGACATTGCGTGAAGTACTGCAGCGTTTGGCTCGAGACGGATGGCTTACGATTCAGCACGGTAAACCAACCCGTGTTAATAATTTCTGGGAAACGTCAGGACTAAACATTCTAGAGACGATTGCTGATCTTAACCCGGATGGTTTTCCTGAATTAGTAGACCAGTTGCTGTCTGCGAGAAGCAGTGTCAGTGCAATTTATTTTAGAGGTGCTATTCGCAATAGTCCTGATAAAGCAGTTGCAGCACTGGCAACGATTAATGAGCTTGAAGATACTGCTCAGGCCTATGCGGATTTCGATTACGAACTACAGCACACCTTAGCATTTTCGTCAGGTAATCCACTTTATGTTTTAATCCTAAATGGATTTAAAGGCTTATATAGCAGAGTGGGGCGTTACTATTTCTCAAGTGCTGAAGCACGAGCATTGGCGATGGATTTTTATAAGCAGTTGCAGCAACTTGCTATCGATAAAAACTACACTGATGTACCTGCGTTAATGCGCACTTATGGTATTAATAGTGGCGTTATGTGGCAGAGCCTACGTGATGACATGCCAAAAGAACTGGGTCAATCAGATACCTAGAATGTCACGTATATCAAATTAATTAAAAAGCCATCGTAACGATGGCTTTTTGCTTTTAGTATTAACTGGCAACAGATAGTGATTATTGGGCTACAGGTCAAAGCGGTAATAGAGATCGAGAGACTGCTCAATGGAGCCTGACACACTTTCTAGGTACAATTGAGATAACAGGTAGTATCTAACTGTCATTTCATAACCTGGGTTAAATACGCCAACACCATATTTGATCATCAGTTTGTCACCGATAAAGCCACTGATAGCGAAGCGACCATCATCATTTGCATCGAGTTGCACATTAGAGAAGCCAATCTTCTCAATAATGCTGGTGGCGGTATTACCTATGTTACCAATAGCGCCGCCGTCAATTTGACTGCTCAATGAAAGGGCGGCTCCCATCATTAAGCCGCTATTTTGATCTATGCTGTTGTCACTCAATCCAGTCCCTCTGACAATATAGTTGAGAATTTCAGCCTGCTCTTTGGCAGGATTTGAAAATAGATTAACAATGGGTTTCATCGGGGTGCCGGTGATGCGCACGCCTGCAACAACATCTTCATCCTTAATGACTCTAACCGCTTCAATATTAAGGTTTGGCACGTCAATAGGACCAACAAACTGCATTTCGCCTGCTCGTATTTGTAGAGTTTGCCCCATAAATTTGTAATTGCCGTCGACGACCTTGATTTCTCCAAATAGTAAAGGAGGTCTAAAAGGATCTTGTTTTAATTCTAACTGACCTTGCAGTTTACCTGTTAACCCCATGCCATCGACGCGTAGATTATTGCCAACATTCAAGTTTACTTGGGCTGACACGGCGAGCGGTGATACTTTTGCTTGCTCAGATGCTTGGCTGTCGGTAAAGACGACATCTTTTGAAAGGGCAACACCGCCTTCTGGCAGTTGTACTATGGTTATGTGCCCTGATGGCACATTGATATCACCACTAATATCGAAAGAATGATCGGTGAATTTTACTTGTAAATCCGTTCCTACATTTAAAATAGCAAGCGGCGGTTGGATCACGGCTAAGTCTTTACCCTTTAAACCGAAAGCACCTTTGAGCTTTTGTTGTGCCCAATCTAGCTGGCCGTCGACGTAGGCTTTTCCTTTGCCCATTTTGAGTTCGCCATCAATTTTTGCTTTTTTGCCCGAAAAGATAAAATCGAGATCGATATCTTCTAATAATGTCGGGTTTGCTGTAGCCATGATTGACCCCTTATTGAGTGATACTTCACCTGATACTTGAGGTTCGTTTAAGCTACCGCTTATTTGCAATTTACTTGAGATTTGTCCTTCGAGGACTTCAAGCTCAGGTAGTAATTCAGCTAAAGCTTGTAAGTTAATTTGTTGTAGCGACAGTTGTCCTTGCATTTTTCTATCAGGGCTGACATTAATCGCCAGATTGGCATCCATACTGGCGATGTCGTGGGATTCCAGAGACAGTGAGCTAACCAGCTGCTTTTCATCTAACCGGCTACGTAGCAGTAGCGACTTATAGCCAATAGCGACATCACTATTATTGGTTGCTTTAAAGTCGATATGGCCTTGTGATAGCGATAATTCTACATTGCCGGTGGGCTTTTTATCTTCAAACCATTGTAAGTTTGAGGTTAATGTCGCTGGGCCTTTCCAATCAAGGCTTTCAGGTAACCAAGGTTCGACTAAGACGCCTAGATCACCAACAAATTCGATTCCAGCCTGGCCAGTTAGGCCGAGTTGAATTGGCATCTTTGCACATAATTGCCCACCGATGTGGGACAGGCAAAATGGTGCGATGTTGCCTTCATTTTTATCTAAACTATATTCAGCAGTCATCGGTGCTTCAAGGCTAATATCACCGAGTTTAGAATTTAGTGAAAGCCGATTAACCCGCGCGTTAATACGTTGTTTAAGCTCGTTGTACTGACTGCTAATATCCGTTGTCAGTTTAACATCGCCATCTGATTTGAGAGTGAGTGACTGTTGGATTAAATCCCCCTCTGTGTTTACCACGATACTGGAGAGGTCGAGATCTTGGTAGCTAAACTCTTGCAAGTTGAGTGCAGCCTTAAAAGCTTGTTTATCGAATGGTTTGTAGTGTCCAGCTAGCGACAAATTTGCAAGCTCTAGCGCTAAAAACTGCAGTTCGTTAGCATTGAGCGAGACCGCAATATCGGGATGTTCGTTTTCACCCGATACATTAATATCTGCGTTAATGGTCCCTTTGGCGTCAGGCTGCCATAGACTTAAATTGGGCACATTAAGCTCTCCAGTCAACGCCCAGCGCTTATCGACTTCTCCTTGGATAAATAGTCGGCTCTGTAAAGCAGTAACATTGAGGCCATCAGAGCTTAAATACCATTTATTGTTAATGGCGATCCCGCCGTCAACATTGAGCGGGTAATGCATAACATGCCCACTAAGGTTAGCTTGTTCAATATCGATAGACCAAGTCTTGTCGGCGAGGCTGAACTTACCGCTAGTATTTAAAGGGCCAGTAATATCACTGTTAGGCAAGACTTGGCTCTGTGTTACTTTTAGCTGACTAATATCGAAGTTTTGCGCAGCAACTTTGGCGTCCCAACTTAATTGCTCACCATATTTAAATTGGCCTTGTAGGATGACTGAGCCAAGGGCGTCGTTATAAGCGTGTAGTTTTTCAATATCAACACGACTATTAGCGTGTTTCAGTACAGCGTCAATCTCGAGCGTTGGTTGGTAGTTTGAGGAGAATAAACTTCTCATCGTTACACTTTGAGTGCCTAAGTCGCCTTGGCTGGTGAGCGTAATATTGGCGGCACTATACTCAGCGTCTTTTAGTGGCCATTGTAACTTTTTAGCGTTCAAACTTAGTTGGTAGGGAATATTTGGCTTAGTGAGGTCGATTGTCGAGTTGATGTCGAAACTGAATTGACCGCTACCGACGATATGGCTTGTAAGATCCTTAAAGCCTTGCTTGACGGTAATGTTGACGTTTTGTTTTTCAAGTCCTGGCAATTCAGTGACTTGGTGAAGTGATATGGAGGACTTTATATCCATTGGATAATCGTCAATAAGCGACATTTGTCCTATAAGGCTAACGTCACCGTAACTGTGGCTAGCTTTAAAATCATCAATATTGATCAAAAACTGTTGGTAGCTGCCACTTAAGTGCAGGTGGCTAAAATGATCTTTACGCGGCCCAAGCACCAAGTCACCATTGTCGATATTTAAGGCTTCAACAAAGACTGGAATAGGCATAAATACTGGTGGAAGATTTGCCATAGCCCAATCTTCAGTCGCTTTATTTATATCTGGATTTGTCTGTTTTGCTTTGGTTTTGTTGCTCTCTTTCGGCGAGATAGTCGTGGTCAGTGCTTGTTCCGGTGTGGTCTCTTCGAAAGGAATAGAGACAAGTAAGCCTTCAGAATAAATGGAGCTTGCACGGATCCCCGTTGCAAGCCACTCGGCACTTAAATTGAGCTGATTGGCGTTAAAGTCCATATCATTCACGCGAACAGTGACGTTTTGTAGGGCTCCGCTGACTAAGGTAATCGCAAATGGCAGAGTGATCTCTTGGTTTTCTGTTTCATCACTCTTAGTTTTATCGGGTTCAGTTTCATTGCTCTTAGTGTTACTGCGCTCAGTTGAATCACTCTGTGTTGAACCAGTAGTAAGGGCGTTATTATTGACGTTGCTGGCAAGGGTATTAGGGGCTACGGTTAACGATGAGTTCTGGATATGGTCATTGTTAAGTGCGAGCTCTGTCTTAGCTTGTGTTGGGGATTCTTCACCAAGAAGTGCAGTGTCTATTTCAACATTGACTTTTGAGCTAGTTAACTGCTCTACGCAAAGTTGTTTTTGCATTAAGCACATGGGATTCCAAGCAAGCACCAGATCTGAGATCTCTACTTTAATGCCATGCATTTGCCAAGCGGCATAATTGAGTTCAAGTTGGCGGTTAATTTGACCTGACTTGTAATCAAGTTCCAAATCAGGCACCAAGGTGTCGGCCAACTTTACCGCAATATGACTGCCAAACTGTGTACCAATTAATATTGCGGCGCAGACTAAAATAAGCAGTGGCGTGTAAATAATCACCCGACTTATTCGTTTAAACCAACGCCATACTCTAGCTTTCAAACTGAGTTTATTTGCTGCTGGTTGCTGGGGGAATGTGGTTTGTGACTGTTGTTCAGAAGTCGTCATAACACCGACCCCATAGTGATATGAATTCGCCAAGGGCGACTAATAGTATCAGTCTCTTTCAAACCGATACCGATATCGAGTTTAACGGGGCCGATAGGTGAGATCCAATGAATACCTGCACCGACGGAAGTCACAAGTTCTACTTGGTTAACGTCAAAAGCATTACCGGCATCGATAAATGTTGCAACCCGCCAATGTGGCGTTAAATAGTATTGATATTCCAAGCTGCCGACCATCAAGTAACGCCCACCAACAACCTCCCTGACAACTTCTCCTTCGGCATTAACACTGTCAATATAAGGGCCTAGCTCATTGTAACTATAACCACGAATACTTTGGTCTCCACCTGCAAAGTAACGTAATGAAGGCGGGATCTCTGCCAGTGAATTGTTACTGGTTAAGTTGGCTGCCATATCTAAGCGGGAAACTATCCTGTGCTTTTCAAAAAATGTATCTATCCATATGAACTTGGACTGTAAACGTGCAAGCCTAACTTCCGAACCTAAATTAGGGTCGGCATATTCGAGACTATAGAATTGGAAGAAACCTGATTTCGGATCGAGAGAATTATCACCACGAACCGTTTTAGAGAGGCTAGTGCCAAATAAAACGTATCTAGGATCATAGTCAACCCCCGATTGAGTGTAGTTCTCGCTCATCACTTCGGCTGAATAGTTAAACAGCCATTTACTTTCAAGGCGTTGATGTCTTATCACCGCTAATACTGTTTTGGTCGATTCAAGTTGCCCGGTATTATTAAATTGGCGCTCGTCGGCATTGTATACCTGTGTAACACCGTACTTGTCCCGTAGCATTCCAACTCGGATCTTTAACTGATCGTCAATGGGATGGGTGAGGGGGATAGTATAAGTCGTTAAAAACTTAGGTTTATCCGGTGACCACTCGGCAGTCGTTTCCTGTGAGTGACCATATTTATTAATTTGTGGGGTACGCCAAGTGACTCGTACTCTAGGTTCAAGATTGTTATCGACAGTGTTACCGATATCTGCACCTAGACCTAACTCTATTGAATGATAAGGTCGAGAGCTCAGTTCGACACGAATCGGAACTTGTAAGTCTTTTACTTGATCAACAAGAGGCAACACCTTGATATTAGAAAAGTAACCGGTATCTAACAGTTGTCTGTTTAATTGACCTAAATTAGCGGTGCTATAGGGGGCATCAAGTTTAAAAGGGATCAGCTGTTCTAAAATTTGTGGCTCTAAGGTAGAGCCTGTAAAACTGACTTTACCAATGTGATATCGCTTACCTGAGTCATAATAAAGTGAGATTTCTGCAGTGTTAAAGTCACGATTGACGGCGATTTGAGCTAAATCAAACTTACCATCAAAGTAGCCTCTAGCCAGAGCGAGAGTCAGTAGTTGAGACTTGATATCGTCGTAAGTACCTTGATTGAGTTTATCTCCAGGACGGATCGTTAATTGACTGAGCCATTTTTCAAAAATGGGGTCATTACGCATTTCACCTTTAACTTGAATATCAACCCAACTGATTAATGTCGGTGGTCCCGCATCAATATTAATCTTGAGCACCCAGGCTTTCTTTTCATTGTTGATGATCTGCTGGGATATTTTACTGTGGTAATAGCCCATAGAGTGCATCGCGGCGTTAATGTTATCTTCGGCGTTAAAGATATAGGCTCGGCGTTGTACGCTGGAGTCGGGTAAGGTGCCTAAGTGAGCTTGAACATTACGTGCAAGGCTTCCCTCAACACCTTTTATGTTAAGTGTTAACCAGTCATTTGCCTGGGCGGAAAACGTTGTTACTGTCAGAGTGACAAGTATCAAGATTAAGCTCAGCATTCGGATTAAACTTATCAACAAAATTAGACTCTTATTATTAGGACAGCCTATTGTCACTAGAATAGTGCACTCAAGCAAGTTGCTGATTGTAATTATGGCCGAAAATAGTTACAAAGAGAGCAAATAAATATAATTGGGTGCGGTTTGTGAAGTATCAGTCGTTCAGTTCTACAATGTTGGTTGTTTTATCGTCATTCTTGTCTGTAAATGTGGTGGCCAGTGATAAACCATTCTCAATTGCGATTCATGGTGGTGCGGGCACTATTTCCAAGGCCAATTTAACCGCTGAGCAGCAAACTGCGTATCGGGAAAAATTACAACAAGCTGTGGATGCTGGCTATGATATTCTCGCTAAAGGTGGCGACAGTTTAGTTGCTGTTCGAGCGTCAATAAATATCCTAGAGAATAGCCCACTTTTTAATGCTGGACTTGGCGCTGTGTACACTTATGATGGCAGCCACGAAATGGATGCCTCTATCATGGACGGTAAAACCATGAATGCTGGGGCTGTCGCAGGGGTAAGACACATTAAAAACCCTATCGATTTGGCTGTAACCGTCATGGAGAAATCTCCCCATGTGATGCTTGCGGGTCAGGGCGCTGAAGAGTTTGCCTTAACTCAAGGCTTCACGTTAGTACCGGCTAATCACTTTGACACAGAAAGTCGTTATCAACAGTTAAAAACTGCCAAAGGAAAAATCCAAAAAGCGGAGTCGAATCCAGATTATCAAGCCAGTACTGGCGCTAATATGCACCATAATTATCAGCAAAGCGCCCTTGATTACAGTGAGTTTGACTATAAATTTGGCACGGTAGGCGCAGTAGCCTTAGATCAAGACGGTAACCTTGCAGCCGGCACCTCTACGGGCGGTATGACGGCTAAACGCTTTGGCCGTATTGGTGATTCGCCTGTGATAGGTGCGGGAACTTATGCTGAGAACGGTGTTTGCGCAGTCTCGGCAACGGGCCATGGTGAGTATTTTATACGTTACCACGTGGCAGGCGATATTTGTGCAAAAGTGAAATACCAAAACAAGTCCATTATTCAAGCGGCCGATGAAGTGATAAATCAACGTTTGATCACGGCTGGTGGCACAGGCGGTGTGATTGCAATCGATCAACGAGGTAATATCGCAACCCCTTTTAATACCGAAGGCATGTACCGAGCGACTCGAAAAAACAACGAACCTGCGCAAGTGATGATTTGGTCAGATCTTTAATGTGAAGTGATGTGCACGGAAGGTAAACGATTTCCTATCGTGCACCTCTATTTACGATATTTTAAAGCGAAGCAATATTATTCCTATAGAGGGTTAAACCTAGAGAAAATGGCTAGAACAAGGAAGCTAGAAAAAGGGATTTAGGTAAAGGGAAAAACGCGACGACTCACTTAAGAAACTCGCTCATAAATACCTACGTAAATAAGTGACTGCTAAAGTGAGTGTTTGCTTAAACGAGTACGAGCTCAGATAAGCGAGTGTTTTAGTAAATAAGTACTTAAATAAATATTCACTAATGTAAAGAGCCACTAGCTTATATAATGTAGCTAGATTTTGACTGTTTAAGCATTTTATGACGAAGCAAACTATAGCTGTTGAAACCGCTCCTAAAACAGCTCCTACTCCTAATAAAGAGACTAAGCCCGATCGTGCCACGGCTATGCTAAACATTATTGAGCAGGTTAAGCAGCAGCTCCCATTATATGAACCTGAAACTTTTGTCTGCGGCCCAGATGGCAGCTGTATAGGTTGTCCGAAGAAACTCATAGAGTTAGTGGATAGCGAATTAAGCTACTGGGAGTCAGCAATATCAAATGGCAGAACCCCCCAATTTGATGAAATACGCCGCTTTGGAAAATTGTGCAGCAGTGTAAAGCGTGGCCTGGCCCGTAATGGTGTATTAGACAAATATCAACAATTAAAAAGTGCTGATCTAAAATAGCTTACCCATGCCTAGCAATTTTTAGCGCAAAATACTCATTTCCTAAACCTCGGCTCAACGTGTTTATAATCATGGCACCAACAAATTGATTAACAAATATCTATACAATGAGACCGATAGATTAACGCTTTGGCATTAACGCGAGTCGTTAGCTGATGTCCAATGACCCGTTAGTTAAAATATGTGAATTGGGTCACGAACTTATATTTGTATGGTTTTGAATAAAAAGCCAAAATGCCGCGCAATCTCTTTCCCCTAAAATAGCGTATTCGCATAAAAAGGTTGCACATGAGCAAGAAATTTCTGATCACTTGGGATCAAATGCAAGGTTATACCCGTGAGTTGGCTGAGCGCCTGTTACCTGCACAGCAGTGGAAAGGCATTATTGCAGTTAGCCGCGGTGGTTTAGTACCTGCAGCCATTTTGGCTCGTGAATTGGGCATTCGCCATGTCGATACGATCTGTATTTCAAGTTACGATCACGACCACCAAAGAGAAACGAAGATCATTAAGCAAGCGCCTGGCGATGGCGAAGGCTTTATTGTAATCGATGATCTTGTTGATAGTGGCTCAACGGCTAGAATCGTACGTGATATCTACCCTAAGGCTAAGTTTGTCACCGTTTGTGCAAAGCCTGCGGGTAAACCTTTGGTCGATGACTATATTGTCGATATCGCTCAAGATACCTGGATTGAGCAACCGTGGGACACTGGCGTAAGTTTCAGAGAGCCACTTTGTAAATAGCTCAAGCTTATCGTTATTTTAAAACCGAGTTGATAACAACTCGGTTTTTTATTGCCCAAATCTTAGCTCACTAAGCATTCGTTTGTTTTTAATCAGTTACGTTTAAGTTCATTACAGTAATGCTTTCTATGGATAGTTTATTAATCGTTTTCTTTGTTATTCCTATGGAATTGCTTGCAACTGTTAATCTTATCTGTTTGATCCTGCCCTGAATTGGCAAATGTTAGCTAAACTAAAAAAGAGTAGCTAAATAGGGGACTGAAATGGATTCAATCAATGTAGAAGAACATATGGATCGCCAGCCAGTGTTGTTATCGCCTTCCATGTCACTAGCAACAGCAGTAGAACGTCTTTTGGATAACAAGAAACTGGGCGCCGCAGTGGTCGAAGATGATGGTCGGTTAGTGGGTTTTTTATCGCAGCAGGATTGCCTTGCTGTGATGCTCAAAAGTAGTTATCACTGCGATTTAACTGCAATCGTCAAAGATTGTATGCGTACCGATGTATTATCTGTGACTCCAAGCACCAGTGTATTGCAGTTAGCGGAGCAGATGTTAGGCCCTAAGCCAAAAGTATACCCGGTAATTGAAGATGGCAAAGTGGTTGGCACCATTAATCGGACCAATGTATTGCAGGCGATTAATACCTACATGCAGCAGTGTTATCTAACGCCAGCTTAAAAACTTTAGCACCGAGTTTATGGGTCTGTGATATTGAGAGTTGGCGGCATTGCGGACTCTCTTTTCGTTTTAGCGACAGATCATACCTCATTAGCTCAAAATCTGCCGAGTTAGCCTTACTAAGACAAAGTATTTTTAAGCCAGCTATACCAACATCCTGCGTTCCTTGCTAGGATCACTCTCCTTCGTCCTGGCTATGGAATTTGCACTTGAGTTCGCAACAGCATCCTTTATCTAACGCATTCTTAAAACACTGTTATGAAGCTGACGCCGCCAAAATTAGGCGTCGTCTTTTTAGGCTTAGAAAAGAGCCTGACTCAGAGGCAAAAACAGCCACTCTTGAACAGCTCGAGCTGTTAGCACTAGAGTCGCGTCAAAAAGTCGAACTGCGTTTGGCTAATCGCCCAAAAATCAGCTACCCAGATAGTTTACCTGTATCGCAAAAACGTGATGAGATCAGCAATGCGATTTCAGGCAATCAAGTGGTGATTGTCGCGGGCGAAACGGGCTCAGGTAAAACCACTCAGCTGCCTAAAATTTGTTTAGAACTGGGTTTAGGGTCTCGTGGCCTTATTGGTCACACCCAGCCGCGTCGATTGGCTGCGCGAAGTGTTGCTACGCGAATAGCTGAAGAGATGAATACACCTCTTGGTGAGGCGGTGGGCTTTAAAGTACGTTTTGCCGATGCGATTAATAATGACTCATATATTAAGTTAATGACTGACGGTATTTTGTTGGCTGAATTAACCAATGATAAATACCTCAACCAATATGACGCCATCATTATCGATGAGGCTCACGAGCGAAGCCTTAACATCGACTTTATCTTGGGCTATTTGAAAAACGTCTTAAGTAAACGTCCCGATCTTAAAGTGATTATTACCTCTGCAACCATCGATGTTGAGCGTTTTTCAAAGCACTTTAACAATGCCCCCGTGATTGAAGTCTCAGGACGTACTTATCCTGTTGAAACGCGATATCGCCCGTTGGTGCAAGACCAAGATGAGGATCTTGATCTTATTGAAGGTATTTTTGCCGCCACCGATGAACTGATAAATGAGGGTCTAGGCGATATCTTGATCTTTATGAACGGTGAGCGAGAAATTCGTGATGTTGCCGAGCAGCTAAACCGGCGTCAGTATCGCGATACAGAAATTTTGCCACTGTATGCGCGTTTGTCTTATGGCGAGCAATCAAAAGTCTTTAAGAGCCATGTGGGCCGTCGCATTGTACTTGCAACGAACGTCGCCGAAACCTCGTTAACGGTTCCGGGTATTCGTTATGTCATTGACCCGGGTACAGCGCGTATTAGCCGATATAGTTACCGCACCAAAGTACAGCGACTACCGATTGAACCTATCTCGCAAGCAAGTGCCAACCAACGACAGGGGCGTTGTGGTCGTGTCGCGCCAGGTATTTGTATTCGATTATATAGTGAAGATGATTTCATCTCACGCCCAGGCTTTACCGATCCTGAGATCCTACGGACCAACTTAGCCTCTGTTATTTTAAAGATGCTGTCGATTGGCCTTGGCGATATCGAGGGGTTCCCGTTTATTCAGCCACCTGATGCGCGCTACATTCGTGACGGCTTTATGTTGCTTGAAGAGTTACAGGCGGTAGTTAAGAAGAAAGATCAGCTAAGTTTAACACCACTTGGGCGTCAGCTTGCTCATATCCCTGTGGATCCGCGTCTTGCACGTATGGTGATTGAAGCGCAGCAAAATGGTTGCTTGCATGAATCACTGGTGATCACTGCGGGCCTATCTATTCAAGATCCACGCGAACGGCCAATGGACAAGAAGCAAGCGGCAGATCAGGCCCATAATCGCTTTAGTGATAAAGACTCAGACTTTGTTTCATGGCTAAACCTGTGGGATTACCTAAAGCAAAGCCAGAAAGAGTTGTCGAGTAGCCAGTTTAGAAAGCAGTGTAAGAGTGAGTTCCTCGCCTATTTACGCGTTCGTGAGTGGCAAGACCTTTACACCCAGCTCAGGCAAGCGACCCATGAGCTGAAATGGAAGCTAAATGCGCCGACTGAAGAGCTCAATTACGAAGCGTTGCATCGCTCATTACTGACAGGGTTACTGAGTCACATCGGCTTTAAAGATAAAGATAAAGAGTATTTAGGTGCGCGCAATCGTAAGTTTTTTGTGTTTCCAGGATCGCCGTTAGCGAAAAAAGGCCCTAAATGGATAATGGCAGCAGAGCTGACTGAAACCTCACGTTTATTTGCCCGTTGCTGCGCTAAAATTCAACCTGAGTGGGTTGAGCCTTTGGCTACGCACTTGGTGAAGAAGAACTATGTCGAGCCGCATTTTGAATCCAAGCTTGGCTCCGTAGTCGCGCTAGAAAACCAAGTGCTCTATGGCCTGCAAATAGTGAACCGTCGTAAGGTGCAATATGGCCCTGTGGAGCCGGTTGAAGCGCGCGAGATTTTTGTGCGCTCGGCACTTGCTGATGGTGAACTCAGAACTAACGAAGCTTTTTTCATAAAAAATCAAAAGTTGTTGTTAGATATTGAATCGCTAGAGCACAAATCACGTCGGCGTGACATTTTGGTAGACGAACAAGCTTTGTATGCGTTTTATGAGCCGAAAATCCCTGATGGCATTTACAATGCGCCTAAGTTTTTAAAGTGGTGGAAAGACGCTAAAAAGACTACGCCCGATCTATTGGATTTCGAACGTGAAACCTTGATGCAGCGTAGTAGTGATCATATCTCGCTATTGGATTTTCCTGAGAAATGGCATAAAGGTAATTTAATCCTCAAGGTGAGTTACCACTTTGAACCATCGACAGCCGATGATGGTGTCTCTGTGCATATTCCTGTCGCGTTGATCAACCAAGTCGATGAGACGGATTTTGACTGGATTGTACCAGGGCTGCGTGAAGAGAAATGCATCGCGCTAATTAAGTCTTTGCCTAAGGCGCTTCGACGTAACTTTGTGCCAGCACCTGACTATGCAAAGGCGTGTTTACAAGCGATGACGCCGTTTGAGTTGCCATTAATCGAGGCTATGTGTAAGCAACTGCTGCGAATGAGTGGTACCCGTATTTCGCCCGATGATTTTGACTCGACTCAGTTTGCTAAACACCTTTTAGTTAACTTTAAGGTTGAAGGTGACAAGGGGAAGTTGCTCGCTGAAGGGCGAGATTTAGAGACGTTAAAAGCGAGCATGCAGGGCCAAGTTGTAGAGGCTATTCGTCAAGTTGCTGACTCAGGTATTGAGAAAAAAGGACTTGAGCTATGGAGCTTTGGCGATCTACCTAAACAGTTTGAACAAAAGAAAGGTAACTTTGAAGTTAAAGCGTTTCCGGCACTGGTGGACGATAAAACATCGGTATCGATCAAATTATTTGATGACGAATTTGAAGCACAAAAACAGCATCGAATTGGTTTGCAACGTTTACTGTTACTCAATATTCCATCACCGGTAAAACATCTGCAGAAATCACTGCCAAATAAAGCCAAACTGGCGATGTATTTCAATCCCTTTGGCCAAGTGAATATCTTAATTGATGATATCTTGTCGGCAGCTGTGCAGCAGTTACTGGATGAGAAGGGCATTGATGTGCGCTCACAATCCGCCTTTACCGAGGCTAAGGATTGGGTTAGGCAAGAACTGAACCCGACAGCAGAAAAGATAGCGTTAAAAGTTGAAGAGATCTTAACGATTTTCAACCGCATCAAAAAGCGCCTTAAAGGTAAAATCAGCTTGGATATCGCTTTTGCGATGAGTGATATTCAAAGCCAATTAGACCAACTGGTGTTTAAAGGGTTTGTTGAGCAGTCTGGCTGGCAGCGTCTTGGTGATCTTAATCGTTACTTGAAAGGGATTGAAAATCGCTTAGAGAAGTTGCCGGTTGACCCAAATCGCGACAGGATCCACATGCACAGCATCAATAAGGTGCAAGAGGTACTTAAGGCGCAAATGGCAAAGTTGCCTAAATCTATGCCGGTACCAGATGAGCTGATAGAAGCGAGATGGATGATTGAAGAGTATCGAGTATCTTGTTTTGCACAGGTTTTAGGTACGGCTTATCCTATTTCGGAGAAGCGTATTTTGAACCAGATAGCGCAGGTATAAGTTAACTCAGTAGCACCTGATTAGCACTGAAAAACGCACGGCTCATAGTCGTGCGTTTTTTTATAGATAAAAGTCCGCTTCCCCATCGTTTTTGCCCCAGCTTTATTTTCTTGCTTCAACTCTGCTGCAATACGGTTGTCCATTCGCCTTTAACCACATCCCCTAATAGTCACCTGTACGTTTTTTGCCCATTATTAAAATATGCTTAATACCTCTTAGTGAATACTTTGTTAAAAAACTAAGTGGTTTGTTCGATATTCAACCTGGTTTGCATCGTTATTTAGAATCTTATGAATAGCTTAATGAGTGGTTTTGTTGGTTAATTAATCGGTTTATGTGCTTAGGAAGGGTGTTCTTGATAATTCTGGTTTAAAAATGATGATCTAGATCAACTCGGGTATGGTTTTACCGAATTGTGGGTATACATAACATTGTTAACTTATTGATATCATTTTAAGCAAGATGAAAGTACATAGTGAATGGCTGTGATAGGTCGTTAATTTTCTAGCTTTAACCTAAATCAGTGCCCAATAAAAATGTTAAATAGCCCCACTTGCTGGAGGATTTATGAGTTCCACACCAAATGATGAGAAAAAACTAGAGTTTAGAATATTCATTTTTCTAACTGTGTTTCTCGCCCCACTTTTATCTGTTTTGCTTGTATCAGGCTTAGGCTTTGCGATTTGGTTTAGCCAAATTCTAACCGGTCCACCGGGTGCTGGTTAAACCCATAAAATTAAATATATAAATAAATGAGTGATATTGATGAGCATTGAACTTCACGTAACAAGCTTGGTACTCCAAGTGCAACCAGAGCAGATGTCCGAGGTTAGGCAAGCCATTATAAAAATGGCAAATGCAGAACTATCGGTTAATAACGAAGTTAAATTGGTCGTAGTGCTAGAAGGTGCAAGCCAGAAGTCATTAATGACAGATATCGAAACGATTAATGCTATCCCAGGTGTGCTATCGGCTGCAATGGTTTATCACCAAAGTGAAGTGCTTGAAGAGGGGAAACAATGAAAATGAACAGACGTGAATTTATGAAAGCTAACGCCGCATTAACAGCTGCGAGCGTAGCAGGTTTAGCTTTACCCGCAACGGCGAGTAACCTGATCACAAGTTCTGAAGAAACAAAACTCGAATGGAACAAGGCACCGTGTCGTTTTTGTGGTACGGGCTGCTCGGTGATTGTCGCGACACGTGACGGCAAAGTGGTTGCAACACACGGTGATGCAGAAAGTGAAGTGAATAAAGGCCTGAACTGTATTAAGGGCTACTTCCTATCTAAGATCATGTACGGTAAAGATAGACTTCAAACGCCGATGCTGCGTATGACAGATGGTAAGTACGATAAAAACGGCGAGTTTACGCCAGTTTCTTGGGATACTGCGTTTGATACCATGGCACAAAAGTGGAAAAAAACCATTAAAGATAAAGGGCCAACAGCTATCGGTATGTTTGGCTCAGGTCAATGGACTGTCTGGGAAGGTTATGCCGCTTCAAAATTAATGAAAGCGGGCTTTGGCTCAAACAACATCGACCCTAACGCACGTCACTGTATGGCATCTGCGGTAGGCGGTTTCATGCGTACCTTCGGTATCGATGAGCCAATGGGTTGTTATGATGACATGGAAGCTGCCGATGCATTTGTGCTTTGGGGCTCTAATATGGCTGAAATGCATCCTATCTTATGGAGCCGAGTGACCGATCGTCGCTTAAGCGCGCCACATGTGAAAGTTTCAGTGCTATCGACCTTCGAGCATCGCTCATTTGATTTAGCCGATTTGGGAATTGTATTTACGCCGCAAACTGATTTAGCCATGCTGAATTTTATTGCCAACTATATTATTCAAAACGATAAAGTTAACTGGGACTTTGTTAATAAGCACGTTAACTTCCGCAAAGGCGAGACCGATATTGGTTATGGATTGCGCCCATCTCATCCACTGCAACAAGCGGCTAAAAACGTTAAAACCGCGGGCGACTCAACGCCAATCGACTTTGAGGCATTTAAAGAGTTTGTAGCAGATTATGATGTGAAATCTGTCAGTAAACTTTCTGGTGTACCAGAGCATAAATTGATTGAACTGGCTGAGCTGTACGCCGACCCTAATACAAAAGTCACCTCATTTTGGACCATGGGCTTTAACCAGCATACGCGGGGAGTGTGGTGTAATAACCTTATCTACAATATTCACCTATTAACGGGCAAAATCTCAACGCCGGGTAACAGCCCATTCTCGCTAACCGGTCAACCATCAGCATGTGGTACAGCGCGTGAGGTTGGTACGTTCTCACACCGGCTACCTGCTGACATGGTTGTTAAAAACCCAAAGCACAGAGCGATTGCTGAGAAGATTTGGCGGATCCCAAGTGGCATTATTCCGCCAAAGCCGGGCTATCATGCTGTCGAGCAAAATCGTCGCTTAAAAGATGGCGATATCAATGCTTATTGGGTGCAGGTAAATAACAATATGCAGGCAGGCCCTAATATTAACGAAGAAGGTTTACCGGGTTATCGTAACCCTGAAAACTTCATTGTGGTGTCTGATGCTTATCCAACTGTGACCACGCAGGCTGCCGACTTAATTTTACCAACAGCGATGTGGGTAGAAAAAGAGGGCGCTTACGGTAACGCTGAACGCCGTACTCAGTTCTGGCATCAGATGGTTAAAGCGCCTGGTGAGTCTCGTTCAGATCTTTGGCAGTTAATGGAGTTCTCGAAGCGTTTTACCACTGATGAAGTGTGGCCAGCAGATGTGCTTGCCGCTAATCCTGAGTTTAAAGGCAAAACGCTATTTGAAGTGCTTTATCAAAATGGCAATGTTGAGAAGTTCCCATTGTCTGATCGTGATAGCAAATACATGAATGATGAAGCTGAAGACTTTGGCTTCTATGTGCAAAAAGGCCTATTTGAAGAATATGCCACCTTTGGACGAGGTCATGCTCATGACCTAGCCCCATTTGATACCTACCATGAAGTGCATGGTCTGCGCTGGCCGGTAGTGAATGGCAAAGAAACTAAATGGCGCTTTAGAGAAGGAAGCGATCCGTATGTGAAGCCAGGTTCTGGTTTTGAGTTCTACGGTAAGCCAGACGGAAAAGCGGTTATCTTCGCATTGCCATACGAACCCGCAGCAGAGTCGCCAGATGAAGAGTTTGATATCTGGCTATCAACCGGTCGAGTGCTTGAGCATTGGCACTCAGGTTCAATGACTCAGCGAGTCCCAGAACTGTATCGTGCTTTCCCTGATGCGGTTTGTTTTATGCACCCACAAGATGCTAAGAAGCGAGGGTTACGCCGTGGCGATGAAGTTAGAGTCATCTCTCGCCGTGGTGAGATTAAGACCCGGGTTGAAACACGTGGCCGTAATAAGCCACCAGTTGGATTAGTTTTTGTGCCTTGGTTTGATGCAAGTCAGTTGATTAACAAAGTGACCTTAGATGCTACGGATCCTTTGTCAAAGCAAACAGACTTTAAGAAGTGCGCAGTGAAAATCATCAAGGCATAAGGAGAAAGATCATGAAAACATTAACACAAGTCTCTGTCGCTGCTTTGATGAGTTTCTCTTTAGCGAGTGGATTTAGCGTAGCTGAGCAGGCAATTCCAGCCGATAAAATAGCAACATTACGTGATGCACCGCTCAATGCTGAGCCTACACCACCGGCAATGCAAAAAGTGATTAACTCAGATGTTAAGGAAGTGCGTAACTATCCAATGCAGCCGCCTGTCATCCCCCATAAGATTGATGGTTATCAGGTCAACTTAAAGGTGAATAAGTGTATGTCTTGTCATGCTCGCAGCCGAACGGGTGACTCACAAGCGCCTATGGTCAGCGTGACCCACTATATGGATAGAGAGAATAATTTTCTCGCGACATTATCACCAAGACGATACTTTTGTACTCAGTGCCACGTACCACAACTGGACGCTAAGATTTTAGTGCCGAATGAGTTTGTGGATATGGACCAGTTGATGAAAGCCGATTCTAATAAAAAAGCGCACTAGGAGCCGTTATGCTAGCAAAATTACGTTCCTCCCTTAATCAGGTTTGGACAGTGCTTAGAAAGCCTAGTGTTCATTATAGTTTAGGCTTTTTAACACTCGGTGGGTTTGTTGCTGGGGTGATTTTCTGGGGGGGATTTAACACAGCCCTAGAAGTGACCAACCAAGAAGCGTTTTGTATTGGTTGCCATGAGATGGAAAACAACGTTTACCAAGAGATGCAATCTACAATTCACTTTACTAACCGAAGCGGAGTACGTGCAACCTGTCCTGATTGTCACGTGCCTCACAACTGGACCGATAAGATAGCCCGTAAGATGCAGGCGTCTAAAGAAGTTTGGGGCAAGGTGTTTGGTACGATCAGTACCCGCGAAAAGTTTGAAGAGAAACGCCGTGAACTTGCAGAGCATGAGTGGGCGCGTTTAAAAGCAAATGACTCGCTAGAGTGTCGAAATTGCCACAACTTTGACTACATGGACTTCACTCGTCAATCACCGCGAGCGGCTAAGATGCACTCCACCTCTTTAGCCAGTGGTGAGAAGACCTGTATCGATTGCCATAAAGGCATCGCCCATCACCTTCCTGATATGCAGGGGATACAAGGCTGGTAAGCTTTGTATGAAGGGGATGGTCTGAAAGTAAAAAGCCAGCGCAAATTGCGCTGGCTTTTTACTTATTTTCCTTTACTTTATTAAGTTATCATCGGATGACTTTGTTTTTTAACAATAGACAAAACAATTCATTTCAAATCACTATCAGGGAGCAGATAGGTGATTCAACAGTGCTTATTACGCAATTCTTTATTCAGTCTGTCTTTATTTTTAGGCCCCGCTTTTGCCAGTGACAATCAAGATGCCGCTGAAGGTTGGGTTGCTAAATCGTTTCAGCCATCGACTCTGACGAAAGCTGAGCAGATGCAAGAGATGCAGTGGTTTATTGATGCTGCTGAACCTTATCGACACCTCACTATCAGAGTGACCTCTGAGCGGATAGCTACGCATATTTATGAATCAGAAGTCTTAGCAAAAGCATTTTATGAGATAACTGGGATCCATGTTATTCATGAAGTGACTGGGGAGGCTGATGTTTTGCAAAAAATGTCGATACAAAATACCACTAATCAAAATTTGTATGATGGCTATATCAGTGACAGTGACCTCATTGGTACCCATTTCAGGCAAAACTATGTAGTGCCTTTAAGTGACTTTATTATTGGTTCGGGTAAAAAAGTCACCTCTCCCACAATTGATTTATCAGACTTCATTGGTTTGAGCTTTACAGCCAGTCCGGGTGGTAAGTTATATCAGTTACCCGATCAGCAATTTGTGAACCTGTATTGGTACCGAAAAGATTGGTTTGCTAGACCAGAACTTAAAAACTTATTTAGCAGCTTGTACGGCTATGAGCTAGCAGTGCCTCAAAATTGGCAAGCCTACGAAGACATTGCCGAGTTTTTTAGTGAAAAAGTTAAAGTTATCGACGGCAAGCGAATTTATGGCCATATGGATTATGCTAAAAAACATCCTTCCTTAGGCTGGCGAATATCTGATGCTTGGCTTTCCATGGCGGGGGTAGGTGATAAGGGACTCCCTAATGGTAAACCAGTCGATGAGTGGGGGATCCGTGTTGAAGACTGTCACCCCATTGGCGCGAGTACCTCAAGAGGTGGCGCGCTCAATAGCCCAGCAGCTGTTTATGCGGTTGAAAAATATGTCGATTGGCTTAAATATGCGCCACCAGAGGCGAAGGAGTTGTACTTTTCACAATCTCTTGGCTGGGCTGCGAAAGGGGTGATTGCCCAGCAAATATTTTGGTATAGCGCTGGCATTGAAAATTTTGTCATACCGGGCTCAACGCTCATAAATGAAGATGGTACGCCAAAGTGGCGCGTAGCCCCCTCGCCAGTAGGAAAATACTGGCAAGAGGGGATGAAGTCGGGTTATCAAGATGCAGGTGCTTGGACTTTTTTAAAATCGACACCATTAGAAAGGCGGCAAGCTGCTTGGCTCTACGCCCAATTTGTTGTTTCAAAAACCGTGAGTTTAAAGAAGTTTCTTAAGGGCTACACTCCAGTAAGGTTATCGGATCTTGAGTCGAAGCAAGTTACTGAACTCGCTCCCTATTTAGGTGGCTTAATTGAGTTTTATCGCAGTCGTGGGCGCCAAGTCTGGACTCCTACAGGTAATAATGTTCCCGATTACCCTGGTATTGCTAAATATTGGTGGCGCCATATCGCAATGGTTGTCGAGGGCGATAAGACCGCTCAGCAAGCGTTAGATCAAATGGCGCAGGTCGTTGACGAGCATTTAGCCAGTCTTGAGCATAGTGATATGCAACGGTGTGAACCTAAATTAAATCCCATCACAAGTATTGAAGCTTGGCTTGAAAGTCCAGGCGCACCTAAAATGATAAACAATGACAAACCAAAGGGACGGACATTACCTTATGAGGAGGCTATACGTGTTTGGCAATAATATTTGCTGGCCAGTCTTATTGCTGATGGCTTTCTCTGTGCAGGCCCATAGTGTGGTGACACCAAGCGATAGTTTCACGGTTAGCACTACGCAGCAAATGACCTTGCCATTTGATGCAGAACAGGGGGCGAAACAGTTTAGTTTGCAGGTATTAACCTATCAAGCACAGCCATTTGCTTATATAGAACTCGGGGCGCAAAAAGGCTTATTGGTCGAGTTACTCGCAGAGTTATTTGAGCGTGCGCAGTTAGATTACCAATTGACGTTTGTCCCGTTAAAGCGGGCATTATTGACGACGCTACAACATGATAATTACTGCGTTACTCCGGTTGAGCGGAGCCAAGAACGAGAAGCAAAATATCAATGGATAAGCCCTATGCTGATCTCTCGATACGGGCTTTTTAGTTCAGACAGTCAAAAACTTTCGTTGGCTAATTTAAGTGATGCAAAATCGTTGACCATAGGTTCTTACTTAGGCAGTGGCATTGCTGAATATTTATTGGATTTAGGTTATAACGTCGAATTGGCATCGTTACGAAGGCAAAATATTAAAAAACTGCAATATAACCGTATTGACTTAATGGCGTCGGAGTTAATGAGTGCTCGAGAAGATATGCGAGTGATGAATGTCGAACTGGGTGAGCCGGAGTTGGTATTTTATACTTCAATACAAGCAATGGCGTGTAATATAGGTTTAACTCCTAGGGTAAAAAACCACCTCGACGCAGCCTTATTGGCAATGTATCAAGATGGTTTTATTGATGCTTTATACTTACGCTATGGTGTCAGAATTAGTTTATAGCGGTCTTACTGCCAGCGTGACTATTTAAGCTGCGCCATGATGTTACCTGATAGATATTCTGCAAAGTTATGACCGTGGTTTTGCAACATCTTAGGGAACATAGAGATCTGTGTTTGCCCTGGAAAGGTATTGATCTCGTTTAACAAGATCTCATTGTCATCAGTTAAGAAGAAGTCAATTCTCGACAGGTGTCTTAACTTCATGCCTTTAAAGACTTTTATTGCATAGTCTTGAATTTGCTTAGCAATAACCTCATCAACATCGGCTTCAATCACTGTTTGTGCTTGGCTATTTTCAGCATACTTTTCATCGAAGCTATAGAAAGTGTTACTGGCACAAATGATCTCACCCGGTTTAGTGGCGATGATTTCACCGTTCACTTCATAGGTGGCGACTTCTAGCTCACGAGCGTTAATGGTTTTTTCAACCACAACATAAGGTGAATACTTAAATGCCTCTTCTAAAGAGCTTGATAGTTGCTCTTTATTATCAACGCGATAGCAACCAACCGATGAACCTTGTGATGCAGCTTTGATGAAAATAGAACCCCACTTTTCTAGTGCAAGTTCAGTCTCTTCAATGGCTTGTTGATTAAACTCGTTTAGGAAAATATACGGCGTATTAGGGATCCCCAGCGCAGTGAACCACATTTTGGCGGTGACTTTATTGAAGCAGTTACTGCTCGCCTCTGAGTCACAGCCAAAGTAAGGAAGGTTGATTAACTCAAAATAAGATTGAATATCTCCCGTTTCGCCTGGATAGCCGTGAATGCAAGGAATTACGTAATCAACATCCCAAGGTGTTTTGCTCTCATCGTTGAAGCGAATTTGTTTACTGTTAGTCAACTCGCAAAGCTCACCCGATTGAGTGTGGTATTGGCCTTTGGCATTGAGCTCGACTCGCAGCACATTGAAGTGTGGTTGAGTCGCTAATTGAGCTTCGAAAAAATTGGCTGATAAGAGTGAGATACTGTGCTCATCGCCACCGCCGCCACACAATAGTAATAAATTCTTTTGGATCATTTTGTCTCCACCTGTGACCTCTATTTAATTACTCGCTCACTATGGCCTAATCACTTTTTAATGCAAGTTTTGCCGAGCCGATTTCGCTTAAATGCTGCTTTTGTATTCGAGTATTTATCATAATTTACATGCTAATTCTATTAATACTCAGCATGTCGTCTATTTGGCTTATTCATCGCGCCATAATCGCTGAGCTAAGCCCGATGCTCGCTGGGTTAGGCAGGTGCTTGCGTGTTCAAAAACCTTTTGGGTGCCTAGGCAGGTAAAGTGGTGCTTAGCGCGAGTAATGGCCGTATAAATTAACTCTTTAGATAGTAACTGTTGCTGGGCAATACTGGGTCTTATCGGCAATACCAATGAGACATGGCTAAACTCACTGCCCTGGCTTTTATGTACCGTCATGGCATAGCAGGTTTCGTGGCTTGGCAGTCTTGCGGGTAATACTTTCAGTAAGCTACCGTCCGCTTGAATGAAATGTGCCATTAAGCGGCCCGTTGCACTGTTACTATCGGGTAAAATAAGCCCAATATCACCGTTAAATAGCCCAAGATTGTAATCGTTACTTTGAATAATAATTGGCCGTCCGGCGTAAAACTCCTGTTCTGGATTGATTAGACCTTGCGCGGCGAGTGCCGTGGTCACACCTTGATTGATCCCCTCGACGCCATATTCACCCGCTCGCATAGCACATAAAATACGGTATTGATTAAAGCGGTCAATAGTCGCTTCAGCATCACTATCAGTTTGATTCGCTTGTGTTTGACCGCTAATTGTTTGGCGTATAGCAGCTAAATAAACACCATATTGTTCAACAGCCTGAGCCAATAGGCTCTCAAGTCCAATGTTGCTCTGGGAACTGGCATTTTGTGGGTTGACTAATCCATGCTCTATCCACAGTAACTCCTGATAGCCTGTTTGCCATACCTGCGCAATACGAGCAATATTAGAGTGATTCACCGCTGCTGCGAGTTGGCCAATGCCGGCGTCGCCTTTGAAACGATGACTGTGCATTAACATACAAAGGCTGTCGCCAATCTGGGGGTTAGGGTTGATAAACTCAGATAACCCCGTGTGAGTTAATTGACTCAGTAGCGTTGCCTGGGATGGTGAATAGCGCATATGCCAGCGGCTCTGCTTAGTCGTTTTAGACACTTGCTTCAAACCTTGGCAAATATCAGCGAGTACCGCACCGGCTTCTACCGAGGCCAGCTGATCTTGATCGCCAAGTAAAATGAGTCTGGCGTGCTCTGGTAGTGCAGATAACACTTTGTGCATCATAGGTAAGTCGACCATAGAAGCTTCATCGATAACCAAGAGATCGAGCCTTAACTTATTATCTTTATGGTGCCTAAACTGGTGTGAATTAGGAATAACGCCTAATAAGCGGTGTAAGGTGGCCGCTTCTTCAGGAATATTGGCAATATTTTTATCTAGATCAGCAACATTAGCTTGGCTTAAATCATTAGCAAGTCGCTGTTTTGAGGCCTTAATAGACTCACTTAACCGCGCAGCCGCTTTACCGGTTGGCGCGACGAGTCGAATGGTTAGCTCTTGCCTTGAGCACAACAAATACAGCAGCTTAGTGACCGTGGTTGTTTTACCTGTACCGGGGCCGCCGGTTATGACCGCTAATTTCTTGGTCATTGCTGTCGCAGTCGCAATTTTCTGCCAGTCATATTGTAACTCGGTCTGGGGGAACAGCTTAGACAGTAACTCGCTGGCTTGCTCAATATTACTGTTGCTGTTCTCACTAGATTGCGGTGAATGGGCTAAACGTTTGAGCGCGCCTGCGACCTCTTTTTCGTAGTAATAATACCGCTGTAGATAAAGGTTACCTTTATCAATAATAAGCGGCTTAAGATTGTCATCTTCTGGGGTGCCGATAGCATCGAATGCTAATAACGTTTGCTCAAGCAGGCTTTGCTCTATGTTAATTTGGCACTGGCTCGTTTGTTCTTTAAACGGATTGGTTAAATCGATCTGTTTAAGCGGCAAGCAAGTATGTTGGCTCGATAGGTGTTGGCTAACAAGCGCACAGATAAGTGTAAACAGTGGTGATGACTCATGATGCAGCTTGGTCATCTCAAGCGCAAAATGGCGATCCAGAGAAGTGAGCAGTCGTTCATTTTGCCACAGTTTCAAAAGTTCATTAATTGGCTGAGTCGTAACTATCATTTGAGCTCCGCAGAGGTATTATCTTGTGCCATTGAGTCAGTCTTATTGTGTTCTGTTACCGTGTTTGCAAATAACGCATCAAGTTTTTCGATAAGTAATTTTGGCGGCTTGTCGTAATACACCCCCGATTGCGGGCTATTAACAGACATACCTCTTAAAAACAGATAGAAACTGCCACCCATATGCAGATCGTAATCGTAGTTTGCCATACGCAGAGAAAGATAGCGGTGTAGGGCAAGCGTGTAGATAATATATTGCAGATCATAGCGGTGAGAGCGAATGGCTTGCTGCATATTGGCGAAATGGTATTGGCTTAAGTCATCGCCTAGGTGGTTCGATTTGTAATCGGCAATAAAGTACTGATTGTTATGCTCAAAGGTTAAATCTATAAAGCCTTTTAACATGCCTTGTAAATCATCAAAACTCAGGCCTGCGCTATAACCAAATTCAGTCAACAGGCTATTGAGCTTATCGGCATTAAGCGCAGATATTGGCAGATAAAACTCCATTTCAACCAGTTTATGCTGTGATGATAACTGCGCTAGCTTCAAAGAGTCATCGGCGGCGAGGGGAGCGCTCAATAAGTCGAGATACCATTGTTTAAGCACCTCACTCCAAGTTTCGTCTATGCCATATTTACTCATGGCAATAGGTAATTGCTCATCTAAGTCGGTTTCGGCCTGCGTAAAATCAATTAGCTCTAACACTAAGTGCATAAAGCTACCTGCATTTGCCCCGCGCTCAAAGGTAAAACGAGAAGGGGTGTTATCGACTTCATCGATAATGACATCCACCTCAGGAAAGACTTCATCATCTGCACCTGGTAACACTTTCTCATGAGCTAAGTGTTTTACAAGGCCAGAGTAACTGCCTACTCGCCAAGGGGTAAGATGTGGGCGCTTGAGCACTTTAGGGGCAAAGTTAGCCTCTACAGACTCCTCTTTAGCCAGAATAATGGGCTCAGCAGTGAGCTCATCTTCGCTGCCTGCAGCGGCGAGTTCCTGTAAGCTGATGGCATCGGGTTTTGAGGCTTGCAATCGTTTAGCTTGAGCAAGTAGCCTGTCATAATCACAGGCTTTATCTTCAATCCCAAGTAGGTAGCCGATAGCGGTTTCATGCAATTGACTGCTCATACCTGACTTTTTAGTAAAGCGGCTGTGATTGGCAATATACAGATAGCACTTAAGCACCGGGCGAGTTAGCGCGACATAGAGCAAGCGCAGATCTTCGGCCAAGGTTTCACGTTTTTGATGTTCCCAGCCAGCCTCGCTCTGCTCAATATCCCAGATAAGTTTATTGTTATCGTGATACAGCATAGGCGATGGTTTTTTTCGATTATCACGGCTTAAGCTGACAAACGGTACAAAACAGATAGGGTACTCAAGCCCTTTACTCTTATGGATTGTCACAATCTGTACGAGGTTTTGTTCACTCTCTAAACGTAACTGGGCGTCTTCGTTTGGTTGATTTTCGATCAACGCTTGTTCGAACCAATTAATGAGTGCGCTGCTGCCATCGAGTTCGGTGGCTTTTTGCTGTAGTAGCTCACCGAGATGCCTAAAATCTGTTAAGCGTCGCTCACCTTCTTCTGCATTTAGCAAACGCTCGATGATCTGAGTTTGGCTAGCCAAGGTCAATAACGCGGGCATAATGCCGCGCTTTAGCCACACTTGATGCAGCTGCGCAAATTGCTCGAGCAATGTTTGGCGCTTATCTTCGTCTTGATTGAAGTGATGAATCGCCTCGGCACTGTAACCTAATAGTGATGTAGCTAGTGCACTTCTTAATGCGCGCTCATCTTTGGGATCAGCCATAGCATAAAGCACTAACGCCATTTCTCGGGCTTCTAAGGTATTAAAAACGCTGTCACGACTTAAAAATACCGCACCAATTTGGCGTAAGTTTAATGCTGACTTTATAACATTCGCTTCATGTCGGTCTCTGACCAATACGGCGATATCTTTGGCTTTGAGCGGTTTATCGCCAATGGTGCAAATGTTTTGCTGTGCATCTGTGAGCAATAAAGCAATTTCATTGGCGACGTCATCGGCTAATAGCTGTCGAGCCGTGGTTTTATTGAGGCCTTTTTCGCTCTCTTCGCTTAATAGTCTAAGTCTTAATGCGCTGTTATCCGCTAGTTGCTCTTTGAGGATTTTTTTATCAGCAAAACTGGATGCTTTGACGGGTTCGAACGGAATAGACTGACTAATAAAAGGGTCTGCTCTGTGGCTAAAAATCCCATTAACGGCATCAACCATCTGCTTATTCGAGCGATAGTTAGTGTCTAAGTTGTAATGCTTGGCTGTTTGTTCTCGCGCCTGAATATAGGTGTGGATATCGGCGCCGCGAAATGCGTAAATCGCTTGTTTTGGATCGCCAATCATCAATAAACTAAGTTTCTCCTGTTGCGCCGAGGCGCTATCAGGATCCGTGCTTTGATAGATGGAGTTAAAGATCTCAAACTGTAACGGATCGGTATCTTGAAACTCATCGATTAATGCCACCGGAAAGCGCTGGCTAATACAGCGGGCTAAGATATTGTCTTTTGATACACTAAGCGCACCAGCAAGGGTTAGCAACAAATCATCAGGTGTAAGCAAGTTGCGCTCAAGTTTTTGCTTGGCAAAACGCTTGGCAATGCCATCTCTGGCGCAATAAAGAAAGCTTGGAATTAAACTGGCGATTAACTGAGTGAGCCGCTCTATATGATCCAGCATAGGTGCTTGCTGAGCGGTGGGGATCTCTCCGCCCTTATTCAATTTCAGGCTGTTAAGTGATAACGCTTCAAGTGCCTTTGCCGGTGGGAGACCCTGGCCAAAGGCTACCCAGTTATCGAGTTCATCGAGCATCTTTGCAAGCTTTGGATAGCCGTCTGCTTTTTTACCGAAACGTGCCCCGTTCAGTGGCAATGCGTGTAACAGGGTTTCAGTTTGTTCGCGATCCTTTGGCCAACTCAGTTTAAAGCGGCTGAGACTTTGAGTGAGGTTGGCTTCTAGCTTATCAAAGGCTTCAGGTTGAGGCTGGGCAATGGCATTGCTGGCTCCCAGTAGTGGCCTGAGTTGACGTGATAATACATCCGGCTCACTAAATTTTGACTGGATAACATGGGCTAAACTGCCATTTAGTGGATAGCACTTTTCACGCCAAAAATCTCTCACCGCATGGTGTAAAAACTCGCTATCATCTAGGGTAAATTCAGACTCAAATAATAAAGAAGATTCAAAGGCCATATCAGCTAAAATACGCTGACAAAAACCGTGAATAGTAAAGATAGCGGCCTCATCGAGAGATTTAAGCGCCAAGTCCAAGCGTTTACGGGCGATCGGGAGCGCAGTTTCATCTGTTGCAACGTAAAGCGCATTGATTAACTCATCATCGACCTCTAGGCCGATAAAGCGACGATAGGCGAGTTGGATCTTTTTACGAATACGATCCCTTAGCTCACCTGTGGCGGCATTCGTAAAGGTGACCACCAAGATTTGCTCACAGGTTAGCGGTGACTCAATACCATGACCAAGCAGTAAGCGCACGTACAAACCTGCAATGGTAAAGGTTTTACCTGTCCCCGCACTGGCCTCAATTAAGCGGCTGCCGCCAAAAGGCAGTGTCAGGGTATTTAAAGGTTCTGTCACGATAGTGGCTGTAATGGACTGCTCTATTGTACAAGTCATATATTCTACTTGATTATTACTCATCTTAATTTGCCTCGCTTTGGCTATTTAGCGAAGAGGCAGCTTGCAAATTTACGGTATCGTTACCGGATTCTGCAAAAGTGGCTAGCTCACTGAGTTTATCTTTGTAATACAAGCTTAATAGTGGCGAAAGTAGTGTATTGGCTGTTTTTGCGAAGCTCTGTTCAGTAAAGTCTTCAGGGAAGCTAAATAAACGTTGGAAGTGGGGCTCTAGCCCTTCACCTAACTGACTTTGCTCATCTAACCACTGTGACTGCGCTTCGAGTAGTTTCTGTCTGTGGCTGCCTTCAGCCTCTACGTAGGCCAGGGCTGTTCGCGGCATAAACATCAGGGGGTGTGCTTGACCTTGTTTAAAACAGTGTAACCATTGGCTCAACTGCGCTTTTGCTTGTTCTGCTGTAATGGGGGCAAACGCATGAAAATGGCCAATATCGAGTAAGTAGCTGGTTATTGGCGTGCTTCTTAGCTCTTGGTTTAGTTCTGGTTTGAGTTCCTGTTCTAGCTCAGCTTTAAGCCCAGGCTGACTTTGCATGGCACAAAGGCAGAGGTGTCTTAAATAGACACGAATTAAGTCGCGGCCATTGGCGGTGCCGGGTCGGTAATTCACAAGTCCTTTTACACTCAAATCATCAATGCGTCCCACCAAGTGCAAGCCAATATCTTCAAATAAAAGGTCGATATTAACCGATTGGGAGTGTTCACCTTTTAAGTATAAGCTTCGTCCAATTAAAGGGTTAATATCATGCAGATATTGATTTAAAATCAAGTCGTCGAAGGGCTTTAGCGGCAGGTTTCCCTGAGCTTTTAAGCGTTCTAATAATTCAGCTGCTGGCTGCTGTTCACCACTTTCTATGGCGTCGTCTAACAGTATGGCTTGCAGTTTGTAGCGTTCAAGCGCGTTTAAGCTAAAAGGTTCGTCATTATCATCGGCTTGAATATCAAGTCCGAGATCGACTTTTAAAGTACGGTTAAAAAAGTACTGCGCCGGATTCCTAAAAAAGCGGATAAGGGCGGAAAGCTCAAGTTCAGTGTTAGTTAAATCTGTTTCATCATTAACCTGTTGCAGCTGTGTGGTTTGTCCAATGAAACGTTTGTAGTGACGCAGCGTTTCTGCTGACAGACTATCAACGGGCTTGATAGGGGCTGGGCACCACTGAGCCGAATAGCTCTGCTGAATGTGTCCGTTTAGTTGCTCAACACTTTGAGTTTCAGCATTAGCCACTGGATTTTGCGCAGTATAAAGTCGGTTATCAAACGGCTGCAGTGGTTGCTTTTTAATAAGGTGCGCGCGGATCTGTTTTTCGATGTTATCGATCAATGCGGGGGACACTTGCTCCGCCGAAGTTTGTTCGTTCTTTAAACTTTTAGGCAAGTAGACCAGTTGGCAATACTCGATTAACTCAGAGACCAACATAGAGGGGATCCGCTCAGAGTCATCACGCTCGCTGTTACCGATATAGCTGATATAAAGTTGCTCACGCGCCGATAAAATGGCTTCTAAAAATAGATATCTATCGTCTAATCGACGAGAGCGGTCGCCTTTTCTTGGCCCCATTTGCGCCACAAGATCGAAACCAACAGGATGCTGTACTCTCGGATAGACGCCGTCGTTCATTCCGAGTAAGCAAACCAGTTTGAATGGAATAGATCGCATTGGCATTAAGGTACAGAAATTAACACTTCCGGCAAGATAGCGCTGACCTACGCGAGATTCAGATAAACGGCTATTAAACCAGTTTTGTAGCACTTCTATGGTTAACGGCGTTGTGTGTCCAGCTTCGGTCAACTCTTCATTGAGTTTAACGATGGCGTCTCTGATCTCTTGCTGCTGCACCATCTCATCGTCATCAACCTCATAGAAGTTTTCGAGTATGGCTTCTAGCTGCGCCATCCGTTCACTGAGGCTGCAAACCTGTGCAAGTGCTTGATGCACGTCATCGAGCGCTTCGATAAAGTCGAGTAATTTTCCTAGCGCCTGCGCTGTTTGTCCCTCAACACCATTAACCGATAAGCTGTGTTGATAGAGTGGCGAGTCATCACTGAAGCTATAACCTAAGATTAAGCGTTTAATGCCAAAAGCCCATGAGTTTTGTTCAAATGCTGGCAGTTGATATTCGGTGCGACTGGTTTCATCACGTCCCCAGCGCACGCCGGCTTGATCTAGCCAGCGCTTAATCACGGCGAGTCCGTCATCGTCTAGTTCGAAGCGGCGCAGTACGGCTGGCACTTCTAAAATACTGAGAATATCGGTAAGCCCAAAACGACTCTGATTAATTTTCAATAGGTGTAAAAAGCTTGAAATAAGAGGAGATTCTTGGGCGGCGCCGCGATCCGCTATCGCATAAGGGATAAAGTGGCTGCCTTGTTTAGCACCAAATACGGCATCGATGTAAGGCGCGTAGGCCGCAACATCGGGCATCATGATCACGATATCTTTTGCCGCAAGTGGAGATTGTCCGTCAGAAAGAGGGCGAGACAGCATCTCGAGCAGATGGTCGTGCAGGGTCTCGACTTCTCTAAGCGGGCTGTGGCAACTGCGAACGGTTATTGAGTTATCGCTTGGGTCGATAACGCGTCTGCCATCTAAGCTTAAATAAAGCGCGGCATCTGGCCCCAAGCTTTGACCACGGGTACTGAGCTCCAGAACGTCATATTGCACGCCGCTGAGCATGGTGTCGGTGTTAGGCTCTTGGTAGCAATCAAAATTGAATGCGGTATGCTCTTCTGGCAACTCTAACAGTAAGTCAAGTAACTCACGGCCCATTTTGCCATTATTGGCTAAGATTGGATTACCAACCTCAAGCTTATCTTCCCACTCCAATTCTAGCTTTTGTTTATCGGCGTACTGCAGTGCCATACGTGCGCGCAAACGCGGGTCGACAATGTCTCCCCAATAATGCTGACACGGGCTGAGATTAAGCATGATCACATCGATGCGCTTGGCTAAATAGTGCAATACATCGAGGGTTTGCGGCGCCATGGACGAGATCCCAAAGACGAATAGTCGTCTAGGTAAGGCGTCTAAACAGGTATTCGGATCATCCAATGCATCGAATAAAGATTGATGCAAGTTAGCACGGTGGTAGCGACTCTTATTTAAGCCATTGGCATTAAAGTCAATAAGGGCGCGCCATAGAATAGGCTGCCAAGCTTGAGCTGGGCTGAGCTTGTCACCTTTTGGAGGCAACCTTGGTTCATTAGCTTCCCATGCGGTGATCCAGTCGGGACGGTAAACTAAATATTGGTCGAAGATATCGGCAATTTGACCACAGAGTTGATATAACTTAAGTGGGTTTTGTTCTGTTTGCTCAATAATCGCGTCGGCCATTTCACTTGCAGCGTCACTGCCACTTATCACAGTGCTTTCAGTCGCTTCACCATTACCATTATTAAGATAATTGGCCAAGGGTAAAAAATCTTCATGGTCGATAAGTGTGGGCAGCAATTCCATCAGTTTCCAGGTCATTGCCGCTTTGGTGAAAGCATTCTCTTTAGGCACATCATCAAGCAAGGTATGGCATAGCTGCCAGATAAAGCTTGATGGCAGTGGAAACTCAAGCCCAGCTGCAATGTTGTTTTGCCTTGCTATTTCGAGTCTTAACCATGTGGACATCCCCGGGCTTTGTACCAAAATATGCTCAGGCATTAACAAAGGGGTATGAGGTAATGGGGTACGCAGCTCTGTAGCTAATATCTGTGACAGCGCTTCCATTTGGTTCGATTGGACTAGGTATAGCATGGCGTTCCTTTAACAAGAATGCAGTTTGGTGAGCAGGTTACTGCTGGATTAATCCATTCTATGTGTTTGTTTTATTAAGTGCCAATCTCTGTTTGATGATATTGATTTTTAACCATCTCGATTGCTTGATAAGTAATCGAGAAAAACGTTTCAGGGCTCTTTTACTGACTTTTTGATATTTAATCGCCACAAAATATTGGGTTAATTTATCAAAGTCCTCGGCGATGGCGGGGAAGGCTGCAGCCACTCGAAGATTGTAATCTTGAGGGCCCTCATGATATTCCCTAGATAGCCCTCGCTGGCGGAGCATTTTACATACAGAGTAATAGGCGTTGAGGTGTTTATCACTTGAGCGATGAAATTGGATTAACCCAGCACTGTATGCGATGGCTAAGCCAATGACACAAAGGCTAATAAGGATAAAAATAGCCAGTTTAGTTTGAGTGACTTCACCCAAAATCTCCTCTAATACGCGTTGCTGCTTTTGGCTATTAAACCCAAGCACCCACACACTCCAAAAATAATCGACACTGGCAACATGCATCCGTAATTGATTAAGAGCGGCGTTGTCACGATAGCCAAGTGCGCTAAAGGGGTTATCCAGTAGATAGGTTGTTTCGGGATCAAAAAAAGCATCAAAGCCTAGTTCGACTCGCTCAGGTGCAATCATTGCGGTTGGGTCGAAGCGCACCCAGCCAAGATTGGGCAACCAAACCTCAACCCAAGCATGTGCCATGTATTGATAAATACTGTAATAACCTGCTGCTGGGTTGAACTCAGCCCCTTGGTAGCCTGTGACTAATCGTGCAGGGATCCCAGTCGCTCTGGCCATAAATGCAAATGCACTGGCGTAATGCACACAAAACCCCGCCTTGTTATAGATAAGAAAGTCATCAATTTGCTGCTTGCCAACCCGCGGGGGACGCAATGTATAAAAGTAGGGCTGCTGCGTGAAGTAGCGCATCATGGCGTTGAGCCTATCTTCTTGTACCGGATAGCTTATGGCAAACTTATCCGCTAATTCACGGGTTTGAGGGTTAACAGCCTTAGGTAGCGCGAGGTTAATCGCGCGACTCTCAGCGCTAAGCAGAGGATCCATAATGCGGTTATCAAAACTGGTGACTTGATATATACGTCTTTGATCGATTGGCTTATTGGCATAAAGAGTATGGTCAGCACGCTGGCGAATGGTTTTATCATTGCTGGTGGCGACATCAAGACCAAATAACCACTGCTGCGCGCTGGGCTCAGCAATGACGCTATAGGTGATGGCGGTTGAAGTTGGGTTAGCGGCCTCAGTCTGAGTGAGGGGAAAAGCGGGCGGGTTTACCGATTGCGCTGAAGCTTGCTCGGCGAATATAGCGGGCTGATTTTTGGGGAGGCCATCATAGGAATTGGTGAACCTTGGGTTTTGCGTCCAATTTTGTCCATTGTAATCTTCCATTACTATGGCACGCCAATATAGTTTGTCATTGCTCGGCGCACCCGTCTCAAAAGTGGCCCTAAAAGCCAGTTCACTAGAGCGCGTAAGCTGGCTAATATCCCCAAAACTGACGTTATCTGAGAGTCCTGTTTGGGCTCCATTTTGTGGTGGTACCATCCACAAAGGAGGAAGGCGGGGCAAGACGAGAAATAAAATAATCGCAAGCGGGAGGCTTTGAAAAATAATTTTACTGCCTAGAGTGGCGGCATATTTAAAGTTGCCTTCATCGTGATATAGGCTGATTAGCACGCAGGTATTAATGGCGGTTACCACTAATAAGTGCAGGGTAGAAAGTAAGGTTTGCTGCTGAATAAAAGTAAATGCGATAAGAAAGTAGCCAACCAGTACAACGGCCCTCACATCACGGCGGTTTCGCATCTCAATGTACTTAAGGGCGTAACCTAAGATGAGTAGATTGACCATTGCGGTGAGGACACCAATCTGTGCTGCAACCATCGCAAGTGTTGTTGCAGAAGCAAAAGCTAGGCTGGTCACTAACCATTTGGGTGGTTTAGCGACTTTACCGAGATAGATCCCGATGCGCCAAAATATACAGATGGCACAAATAGACAGTGACCACAGCGTGACCTGTCCATATAACGGTGTCAAGATCGCGATATTGGTGATCAGTAACCACATTAATGTATGACGGGAGATCCTCTGGCTCTCTTTTGCCGTCATAGCTTGACCTGTTGTGGTGCTTCTTGGGGGGTAGGATGAGCCCTTTGTTGTCGTTTGCTTTGCGAGGTATTGTGTAAGTTGGGCAAATCCGTCGGGTGCTCAGGACTGACTCGATTGCTTGAAAATAACGCTAATTGAGTTTGAACCTCAATTCGGTGTTGTTCACCGTTAGACGGTGGGATTGAGATCCCGTCGATTGCAAGGCCAAAGGTCTGATTGTTTGAACTTAGCTGCTCGGTATGCCAGGAAAGATAACTTAATGCGAGTTCTATATCTTTAGTTGTTGGCTCTAAGGATAACCACATAGGTGCACCTTGTGGCTCTTCAAACTCTTTGGTTAACATGCCGCGTCCTTGAGCCCACTGTTTCCAAGCGACTTGTTTTAATGGCTCACCAACCACGTACTCTTTTAGCCCTTTATATTCATCAACGCCAGCCACATACTTGCCGTTATCTTGTGGAACATCACTTTGATGGACACTTAATTGAATGGGGTTCGGGTCAATTACCGGCTGTGTGAATGCCAACTGAGCTAAGGTTAAATCGACATGTGACCAGGCTCGGCAAAGTCCAAGGGGGTATCGAGTTTCTACTTTCATTCTGCCGGGGCGATTATAGCCGCGATGAGAGTGCTTAAAGGTTACTAAGGTTTGCGTTTGGTGCCGATTGACTGTTTTTACAACTTCTAAAGGTTGATTTTGAAAGTTAAGCTGGATCTCATAGGCAATATTTGGTGAGCTTAAATTAATAGGGAAATAGAGGGCTTGACCAGCAAAACTGTTGCTACTTTTACTACTTGATAGGGTGAGTCCGGCTAAATTTTTATAACTATAGATAATGCAGGTATTAAAGATACTTAACAGTAAAAAGCTTAAGCCCATTACAAGGTTATTTTGGTAATTTGTCCCAAATAAAAAGAGTAACACGAATAGAAAAATCCACGCCAGTCCAAACCCTGTAGGCAGGATAAAAATGCTCTTATGGCTGAGGGTTATTTGCTCTGTTGCTGGAATTCTGCGGGAGACCCATCGCTGCCATTTTTGCTTGATCTTTGTGTTTAGTTTGTGACGGTTTCGCATAAACTCCTATTATAAAAACTTGCCTAAAAATTGGTGCGCTTTCAATAAGATTCTCTTTGAACTTGCATACATGTTTCTTAAAGTATTGGATTGATCCTGTTGATTATTTTTGCCGATAACGCTTCACCTTGCTGTTTTGAATGTGAGCTAATTCGATGCTCTGCAACGTGAGGAAATATCGACTGAACGTCTTCAGGAACTAAGTACGTTCTACCATGAATAAATGCCCAAGCTTTTGCGGCTTGTAGTATCGCTTTACTGGCTCTTGGCGAGAGCCCTGAGCCTTGGGGCTCATTTCTGGATGCGTTTACTAAGGCAAGGATGTATTGCAGTAAGGCATCTGATGCACTGACATTATCTGTACAGACTTGCAATTCTTGTAGGGTTAACGCAGTGAGGCATTGGGGTAAAATTTCCGTTTGGGCGCGACTATCTTGACCTTTTAACATCGCTAGCTCAGCGTCGGGGGCAGGATAACCAATGCATATCCTCATCATGAATCTGTCTAGCTGGGATTCGGGAAGTGGAAATGTACCCGATTGCTCACTGGGGTTTTGGGTCGCGATAACGAAAAAGGGCTGCGGCAAAAGGTAAGTACTGCCATCTACGGTGATCTGTTGCTCAGCCATGGCCTCTAACAGTGCACTTTGAGTTTTAGGACTGGCCCGGTTAATTTCATCCGCGAGGATCATCTGTTTAAAAATAGGCCCAGGATGAAACACAAATTCAGTTTGCTGTTTATCGAAGATTGAGACGCCGAGAATATCGGCTGGGAGCATATCACTGGTAAATTGGATCCTTTGATAGCTCAGCCCTAAGGTTTGTGCCAAGCCGTGAGATAGACTGGTTTTTCCCATTCCAGGTAGATCTTCTATCAGTAAGTGGCCACGAGCCAAGATACAGGTCAAAGCCTGCTTTATTTGGTGAGGTTTACCGAGTAGCACGGTTTCAAGTTGTTTTAGAATGATGGCTATATGGTCATTGTGCATACGGATCCTTGCTGCCAATTATATTTTAGTTATCAATTCGGCGTGCCTTTACTATGGTGGAAAATGTGTTGGCTTGCCAGTGATAATAAAGGATTGTTTTGTAACATAACCGGCATCATCGAATTACTTTACAGTATTATTCCAACTCGTTTTTTTGTTATCACCAGAATTCGTTGATGTGGATAGCTCCTCTGCGTTGATCTTTTTCAGTAGCGCATAGGGGCGGGGTAACTGATGTAACACTGATAAAACGAGCGCGCTGCCCAGAAAGGGGAAGCAAGACTGTTGAAGAGGCCTGAAATGGTGTAAATGCTGAAAATGATATAAATGCTAGCAAAATGATGGACCGCTCTAGTTCTCTAGTTAATGGGGACTGCTAGAGCGGTTTTAGATTGATGGTTTTACTGAGTTATCTTGCGCAATAATAGGCTAGATTAATGCTTAGTTGCAGTAGCCTAGTTGTAATGGCTAGTTGTAATGGATTAGTATCCTGTTAACTGTGCAAAAGATTAAGCTCATGTGGCAAAGGTAGCCATTAATAATGGGACTAAATGCTAGTAGCTAAATTTGAGCTCCTGCTCAGATAATAACTCAGCGTGTTTATCTTGTTTAATCTGATAGATCACCCGATAACTGAGAACCGCTTGTACGTATTCCCGAGTTTCTCTGTAGGGGATAGATTCGATAAAACTTACGACATCAAGTTTACCATCACTCTTTTTAAGCCAGTTATTAATACGGTGGGGACCAGCATTATAAGAAGCCGTTGCCAATACTCGATTTTGATCAAATTGTTTGAGTAAACCGCCATAGTAGGCACTGCCTAGCGAGATATTGAGCTTTTCATCATAGAGACTTTTAGTTCCGCTGTAGGGGAGTTTGGTTTTCTGCGCTGTTTGCTTAGCAGTGGCTGGCATCAACTGCATATATCCTCGAGCTCCCACTCCGGATGTGGCATTTGGGTAATAGGCACTTTCTCTTCGTGAAATGGATCGGATTTCATCAATATCCACGGCATACTTTTTACTGGCATGAGTAAAAGAGGTTTGTGCGGCATAAGGAAAGCGCATCTGCATATCATTCCAGAGTTTAGCTTGTATGCTGGCTTGAACTCCTAGGCTATGCCACTTTTGCTCAACAGCATAGACAGCATATTCTTTTTGCATCGCTTTATCATGACGGTTAAGTAACATGACCCACTCAGCTCTTGCATCAGACTGTTTATCAATCCCGAGTAACTCTTGTACCCGAGCTAACCCTCTGTCGTTAAATATCTTTTGCTTTAGCGCATTATCGCTCAGAGTTTTCTGATCTTGTAGTTGATAAGGCTGTTTTAATTTAGCGGCAGCAAGGTAACCATAAAAATTGCGCTCTAAACGTAGCGCTTCAAACAGCGCCATAGATTGCTTCTGGCTTTGCTTGCTATTTTCTTTTGCAAGTACAGTCGCACGCCAATATTTCCAGCGGGCAGTATTTTGTTTTTGTTCACTGAGTTGGGGTAAAAATTGGGCAAAACTTTTTTGGTCATTATCTCTAAGTGCCCAACGCAAACGCATCTCAACAAGATCGTCGCTATCAAGCAAGGGTAAAATGGTATCTACGTAGCTTTGAAGTTCAATCGTTTGATAAATTAACGCTCTTCTGACCAAGTAACGGCTCAGTTTTCTGCCTTGATAATCACTGAACCTGTCAGCTTTCTGATATGTCGCGAACAGTTTTACCGCTTGCTTGAGATCTTTCTTGGCTAATTTTCTCAGGCCTAAATCCACAATGGTTGCATTAATCTTGGCTTTGCCACTGAATTTTGATGTATGGCGAAGACTGCGCGGATCTTTATAGACAGCAAGCAAACGCTTCGCGTCATTTTTATGCGTGGTAAGTTGTCGTGAAAGGTACGATAACAGTCCGTACTGGCCTTGCTCGAAACTGAGTAACATACGTGACCAGATGAGCTCTTGGCTACGCAGCCCGGCTTTTTGCCACTCTTTGAATAAGGGATCGCACTCTTTCGGACGAGAGCGGCCGTATAACCAAAGGGTTTTAGCCCCGTTATAGGCGATCTGTTTATCGCCTTGTTGTAATTGGGCACGGTAGTAATAACATTGTAGGGTAATGTTATTAGGGCTGTTTGGACTGACGATGAGGAAATCTTGCCAACGTTTTTGACTACCACTGCGCTTGAGGTAACGGTAACGTCCCGTGTTATACAATGGACTGGCCTCAAAGGGGGCTAGCGCTGTCATTGCCTGCTTTGCGGGAAGCTTGAGGATATTATTGATGTTATTGTGAAAGTCTAAATAGATGGCTAAAGGGTAGTCATCTAATTTATCGCGCATCGGCTGGTACTTATCCAATTGCTGTTTACTTAGCGCGCTTCTCGCCTCTACATAAAGCTGCTGCTCTTTGGTCAATGTAGAAGCATAGACTGAGGAGCATGCAAGCATTGCTATCATCCCCGTTAAAATGCGACGTAACTGCTTGTGCATTTGCAACAATCCTCTTAACTATCCCTATTGAGACTGGTTGTGTCAGCTGTTAACTAATTTTAAGTAGCTGCTCTTTAGTAACTACTCTTTGTAACTAAGCTTTGCATGTCAGCCTTGTTCATTCGTCTTGATGATAATCATCATCTGATAAGCTTAGCGCTTTATCTAGAAGTTGGGCGTCCACTTTTTTACTGGTTTGTACGCCTAATTGTTGCATTTGATGCGCTTGACGGATGACGTTGCCTTTTCCTGTCGATAACTTGTTCATGGCATTAGTAAAGTTTTTATCTGCAGATTCAAGTGAACGACCCAACTTTTCCATATCGTCTAAATAACCGCATAACTTGTCGTAAATCCTGCCAGCTTGTTTAGCGATCATCTGTGCATTTTGGTTTTGGTATTCATAACGCCAAATATTGTTAATAGTGCGCAATGCGACCAGCAAGTTAGTCGGACTAACCAGCATGATATTACTTTCAAGTGCATAGTTAACTAAGCTTGGGTCATGCTCAAGTGCCAGTAAAAAGGCAGGCTCAAGTGGAATGAACATCAATACGTAATCTAAGCTTTTAACACCGTGAAGTTTTTGATAATCCTTTTGGCTTAAGCCTTTTATGTGACCACGAACAGAGATGATATGTTCTTTAATTGCTTGTGCGCGAATATCGTCATCGTCACTGTTAAAGTATCGCTCGTAAGCAACAAGAGACATTTTCGCATCGATAACAACATCTTTGTTCTCAGGTAAGTGCACGATGACATCGGGCTTAAAACGCTTACCGCTGTCACTTTTAAGATCTGTTTGTGTATCGTACTCATGACCTTCTCGCAGACCACTCTCTTGTAAAACGCGCTCAAGGATCACTTCTCCCCAATTGCCTTGCTGTTTGTTATCACCCTTAAGTGCTTTGGTGAGGTTAACAGCATCTTGGCTCATCTTTAAGTTAAGTTCAGTTAATGAGTCAAGTTGGTGTTTAAGGGCACTGCGCTGAGTTTGTTCATGAGAATATGATGCCTGAACCTGTGCCCTAAATCCTTCAATTTGCTGTTTAAACGGCGCTAGTACGCTATCTAATTGTTGATTGTTCTGTGATTGTAGTTTTTCACTGCGTGCTTCAAAAATCTTAGTCGCTAGGTTTTCAAATTGGGCTGTTAAACGTACTTCAGAATCTTCTAGTAACTGTATTTTGTCGTTGAGAGCTTGTTGTTTTGCATCAAAACTGGCCGCTAGGGTTTGCTGCATGGCATTAGATTTGGAAAGGGCAAGTTGAGTTTCCATCTGCTTTCGTTGGTTATCGACCAGTGACTGCTCCAGCTCTTGGGTTCTTTCTGCTTGTGCTTGTGCTTTGCCTAATTGCTCTAGGCGAAACTCCAGCTTGTCTTGATATTGATCTATCACCAATTCTTTCTGATGAATGGTTTCTTTTAATTCAAGAATTTCAGTATTGAGCTCAAGTTTTGTTTGTTCCATCTCATCTAAAAGCTGGTTTCGTACGTATTCCCATTTAATACGAGTTTTTCGTTGATTAAATAACGCACCAATCAGCATAGATAGAAAAGCGATTGCGGCAATGATAACAATTTGTGCGGTTGAAAATGCAAGCTCTAATGGCATGTGAGAAGGCTCTTGACATGGTTAATGAGACGCTAGAGTGGCACGGCGATTTAAACACTGCAAGCTTAAGCAAGTGATTAGTCAGGCAAGTGGTGCAGACATAGCCAGCTGTTAATGATATGTAATAACAAAACGTGGATGAAACCTTTCATCGACTTTGTCGGTCTGATTAGTTAACAATACTAATTGATATAAAAATAGGATGGGTGCGGCTAATGAATATAAAAAAAACTGCTGCTTGGGATAAGTTTAAAGAGTGCGATATTACCCCAGAAGAGGTGTACCAAGACCGTCGTAGGATCCTTAAACAGATGGGCTTTATAGGTGCTGGTGCGCTGTTATCTTCTCACGCTAATGCTGGTGTGTTTGACCTGTTTTCTAGCGATGAGCAAAAGGCGGCATTTATGACTAAATCCCTACCTTTTGCTAAACAGGCCGAATATGACCACCTGCTTTATGGCGCATTAACCCCTGAGTCTAAAATTATTTCTCACAATAATTTTTATGAATTTGGTACTAGCAAGACAGATCCACAAGACAATGCCCAAGAGCTTAAGGTTGAACCTTGGAAACTGGTCATCGACGGTGAGGTCGATAAACCTGTGACACTTGATTACGATGACCTACTTACTCTTTTCCCATTAGAGGAACGAGCTTACAATTTCCGCTGCGTAGAAGCATGGTCCATGGTCATCCCTTGGGTTGGCTTTTCATTAGCTAACTTACTTAAGAAAGTGGGCGTAAACAGCAACGCTAAGTATGTTGCCTTTGAGACCTTATATGATCCTGAACAGATGCTGGGTCAAAGGAGTCGTTATGCAGGAGGAGGGATTAACTACCCTTATGTAGAAGGCTTAACGTTAGCCGAAGCGATGAACGACTTAACTTTTCTGTCAGTGGGCCTTTATGGAAAAACATTGCCGCCACAAAATGGTGCGCCTATCCGCCTTGTCGTGCCGTGGAAATATGGCTTTAAGAGTATTAAATCGATTGTTCGTATTCGCTTAACAGACAAACAGCCGCCCACATCTTGGAATCAACTCGCCGCCAGTGAGTATGGGTTTTATGCCAATGTTAACCCAGAGGTTGACCACCCTAGATGGTCGCAAGCATCAGAACGTCGGATCGCAGAAGGTGGGCTTTTTTCGGCAAAACGGATCCCAACTCTACCTTTTAACGGTTATGGCGACATTGTGTCAGATCTGTATAACGGTATGGATTTAAATAAGTTTTATTAGCTAGCTTAAATCACTGTTTACACGTTTAGTGTTGGCGGATTAGTAGGAGATGTTTATGCGTGTTAATCGCCGCTCAGTATTTCGGCTAAAAGGGCTATTTCACTTGATAGGCCTGCTGCCTATCGTCTATTTAGTGCTAAAAGTGATGAGTGATAATGCAGGTGGCGATCCGGTACAGTACATCATTCACTTTACTGGAATAGGGGCTCTCAATGCACTGGCAGCAACCTTACTTATCTCACCCGTTGCCAAGAAGTTTAAACTCGGGATCCTACTGCAAACTCGGCGATTAGTTGGCCTGTATGTCTTCGCTTATGCCAGTTTGCATGTGTTGGCATTCTTTAGTTTAGATTTAGTGTTTGCCTGGTCACTGTTTTTTGAAGAGGTTGTTAAACGTCCCTATATACTCGTGGGGGCGATGGCGTATATTTTACTCGCAGCGTTGGCATTAACTTCGTTCAAAGTTGTTGTACGCAAAATGGGTAAGAGCTGGCAAAAATTACATAATTGGATTTATGTTATTGCTATTTTGGTTCCGATACATTTTTACTGGTCAGTTAAATCTGAAATCATTGAACCAAGCCTATACATTTTATTGTTTTTGGTTTTGTTAGGATTAAGGTTAAAGCAAAATAAGTGGTGTAAACAAGTGTTTATAAAATGCTTTCGTATACTGACGGGTAATAAAGAAACTCAACCATTTAATTAATTCGATGTAAATCAAAAGGTGTGCTGTTATTTTTATCTCCATATTTGATGTTTTATAAACTGGAGTTAACTTAATGCATTAATGTTAGAACGATGTCTGTAACTAGTCAGGTGTCATGTCCTAAGTGACAAGCGCTAATGCAAGGGTGATATGTGTAAGCATGGTATTTATTAGTATGTCATCGATGATGCGGCCATCTGAACAATGGGGTTTAGTGTGCTCAGCGTGTCTGTTAGGCAGGCTTGTTTATGTGAACTGTTGATGTAAATTGTTTATGGGGCCTGTTTAAGAGAATTGTTACATTGGAGAGATAAGTTTCATGCTGTGTATTGCAAGCCCATCCATAGGCTTGAGGTCGATAACTGAAACCATTTAGCTTTCTACAAGTCGCAGTCTAACGTTATCGCTAATTTAATGACTAAAATAAGCTGATAAAGCAAATAACGTGTTTAGTCACTGTCTTAGTGACAGCTTTAGTCAAAGCCTTACGCGTTAAGTTGATTAAGTTTGTTGCTGATTGAGTTTAAACTTAATTATAAACCTGATTTTTTTAGAAAATAACTTTGAATAGCTCGTTATTATTAATTGTTTTCTTGCTGTTTCATTACTTGAATGACTTCATCGTATGACATGTTAAATTGACGAGAAAGATTGATGATTTTAGTTTTATAGGTCTGAATACTTTCTTGTTGAGCGAGCAGTCTTTTTTCATTATCAACTAATTCATTGACCGCTTCTTGTAATATTAATAAACGGCGAAGATTAAAATCTAGCGAGTCAATGTACTTTAGCATTTGAGTTTTATTACGAGCCTGCTCTAAATCACTAGAGTGTTTTTTATCATAACCATATTGGTCTAGAGCGGCGATGGCACTTTCTAATTCGATATTGTTGTTCATTTTTACCTACGACTAACGAAAGGGTCTGTGTACAGACATTGAACAAGATTATAGTTTGTATTCTGGCTGGGGAACAGTCTGGATTTGATTAATTATCAGTTAATTCGTGCGTTAGCACTTGGGTTTCGGCTCTTGACCTGTCAATCTAGAGTAAATTGATACTCATTTTTGCACGGAGGCCTAATGTTGGATCTGTTACCCGATCTGTTTGATACCTATGCTGACAAGCTTACCCTATTACCCCCCATGTTTATCTCTTACGGTAAACGAGAGTGTTTTTGGGGCGAAGTAGTGACGGTAAAATGTTTTCGAGATAACTCAAAAGTTAAAGATGTTCTCGCCAAAGACGGTAAAGGTAAAGTGTTAGTGGTTGATGGGCAAGGGGTGACTGATTGCGCCTTGTTAGGTGACATGATCGCACAAAGCGCAGAAGATAATGGTTGGCAAGGCGTGGTTGTTTTTGGCTGCGTGAGAGACATTGGTACACTCAAAACGATTGACTTAGGTGTACAAGCGATTGGTGCCAACCCGATAAAAACAGTGAAGAAAGGGATAGGTGAAGTGAATATTGCAGTTGAAATTTATGGTGTCATCATTTCGCCTCAATCATTTATCTATGCTGATGGCAACGGAGTAGCGATATCTAATGAAGCGCTTGATATATCCGTGCTAAATTTAGAGTAATTCTTGATATTCACTCTAAAATTGAATTTCTATATTAGTCTCTTATATTAGTTAGTTACTGATATTGTTTTCTTAGTTTTAACAGATGGAACCTGCTATGAAATTTTTAAAATGGTTTTTTATTTCAATCCTAGGATTAGTTCTTGCTTTAGTGCTCTATGTCACTTTGATTTTTGACCCGAACGATTTTAAACCACAAATCGTCGACTTGGTGAAAGAAGAGACCGGTAGAGAACTGATTATCGGTAGTGATTTGTCGTGGACGTTTTTCCCGACCTTAGGCATTAAGCTTGGGCAAATTACCTTATCAAATCCAGATGGGTTTCAAAATCCATCAATGCTTGCCGTAAATGAAGTGGTTGCAGAGGTGGCATTAATGCCACTATTTAAAAAAGAAGTAGAGATTTCACAGCTTAACCTCGACGGCTTGACCTTGATGTTAGAGACTCAAAAAAATGGTCGCACTAGCTTTGACGGTTTAAGTGGTGAGGCCGGTAAAAACGCCAATGCAGATAAATCTACTGCGAATGCAACTAGTGGCTCGAGTCTAGCGCGCCTTGATATTGGTGGTATTACGATAACCAATACTAAGATAGTCAATATTAACCATGCTGCTCAGACTGAACAAGTCTTCGCCCTAAAAGAGCTAACATTAGGCCGTTTTCAACTGGGTGAGTTTGCCCCGCTAAAGTATGAGTTTTCTGCAACTTTGCCCGATATGAACCTGGTTAGCCAAGGTGAAGGCCAAATTAAAGTCGCACACGATCTTAAAACTATAACCATTAACGATTTTGTCATCGGTAATCAAGTGACTGGCGAAGGACTTCCTAATGGCAAGTTGAAGGTCGATCTTAATACCTCTTTAGTTGTCGCTTTGGAAAAACAAACGCTTAGCTTAGTACTGTCTAGCTTGAACGCGGCCAATATTGATGCATCTGGTTCACTTGATGTGGCTTATGGTCATACTGTCCCAAGTGTCGTTGCTAAGCTTGAGGTTGGTGATGTTGATCTTGATGCGCTGCGACCTAAAGGTGAAGCTCAGCAAACCAAAGACAGTAAGCCATCACCAAGCTCAGCTAAAGCTGTTGAACCCGATTTAACCGCGATGAAAAAGGTTAATCTTGATGTCGACGTGAGAGTCAAGTCGGTTAAGGTCGCTAATTTAAAAACTCAAAACTGGGTGATGCAATTAGTGATGAAAGGTGGCGTAGCAGATATGAAGCAATTATCAGCGGATCTGTATGGGGGTAAAGTTAACGCATCAGCGAAAATCGATGGTCGAAATAAAGTCGCTCAATATCAATTTAATGAACGTCTGACAGGGGTCGACATTCGTGCCTTATTAATCGATATGGCCGACATTGATATGTTAGATGGTAAAGCTAACTTCAATGTAACTGGTAAAGGTAAGAGCTTAATTCCAGATAACTTGAAAAAGAACTTGATTGCAAACGGGCAGTTTGAAATTGCTGATGGAGCTATTCATGGGGTTAACATCCCGCAAATGATCCGTGAAGCAAAGGCAAAGTTAGGTGGAGACCTATCAGCTGGTTCAGGTTCTACTGAGCAAAAGACTGATTTCACCAGCATGACTGGCTCATTTAATATCGCTAATGGTGTGATAACGAATCCCGATCTTGATATGGCTTCTCCACTTATCCGACTTAAGGGCAAGGGTACTGCTAATATTCTCAATGAAGCGTTAGATTATAAGTTAACAACATCAGTTGTTGGCTCGTTAGAAGGTCAGGGCGGTGATAAGCGAGATGCTCTCTATGGTGTTGAGATCCCATTTTTGATCACTGGCACCATGTCAGAGCCTAAGTTTGCCTTAGATACTAAAGCGCTACTGGACTCAAAACTGAAAGATGAAACAAATAAATTGAAAGATAGCTTATTTAAGAAGTTTGGAGGCCTGTAATGCTAAAAATATTAATGTTCCCGCTGCTGGCTTTTAGTTTGGTGGCCTGCTCAGAGCAGCAAACTGAGACCGCAAATGTTGACACTGCCGTAGAAAATACTCAGGAGTCTCAATCAGCAGTTCAGCCTAGCGCTAAAACATCAGTACAGCCTGTTGCAGCATCACCGAGTGCTAGCACCAATATTGTTGCTGGCGGTGTCGTTGATGCAGGGAGTGCGAAAGACAGAGTGCCTACAAAGGAAAAGTCGATGAGCAAGGGATTGTTAGATGCGAAGCTATTGGTGAATGATAAAGCAAATGTGACTCTGCAATATACTAACAACCAACGCTATGGCGTGCCATTAATGTTTATCTCTGGAATGACAGCCGATTTATGGTTACTCGATCCTTCTGGACACCGAGTTTGGGCTTGGTCTAACGAGATGATGTTTACCCAAGCCTTGAGAGAAACGGTAATGCCAGCAGGTAAGACGCAAAATGTTAAATTTACTATCCCAGCGAGCGTCGCGGCCAAAATCACTAAAGGCTATAGTCTAAAGGCGCTGTTTGCAGGCAAAGCGACAGAATCGCAGACTCCTGCAATGTTGCCTGTGACTTATCAATACACAATGTAATTGTTAAACGACAAGCATTAAAAAAGGCGACTATTGGTCGCCTTTTTTATGTTTATCAGCCAGTAAAACCTATTATGGTTTTACGCTCTGACTTTAGTCATATCAACATACAGCTTAAGCATTTGCCCTGGCTGAATGTATTTAGTCTTCTCGAGTGAGTTCCAGCGAACTAATTCGTTCACACTGACATTGAACTTACTCGCGATACGAGCTAAAGAGTCGCCATTACGCACCTTGTAGTTCACGGTACGCGTTACTTCACTTAAGCTCCCCTTGTTTGACTTGCTACCTGACCAAATAACCAGTTTTTGGCCTATTTGTAACGGATCTTTTGGCGCCATGCTATTCCAGCTAGCAAGCTGAGCCGTTTTAACGCTATGTTGTTTAGCTATTTTCCACAGTGAATCACCCGATTTTACTTTGTAGGTAACTTTACTTGCACCATGATTTTTATTCTGCTGGCGATTTAGACGTTGATCTGCTGATAACAGATATTCATCTAAATTCTTAGCCGCTACAGGGATCAGTAAAAACTTACCTGCAACAATAGTATTGCCATTAATATCATTCACCGACTTTAACGCTGAGATGGTTGTGTTATAGCGTTTTGCTATTAAGCCTAAGCTATCGCCAGACTTAACTTTATAACGTTCCCAATTTAAGCGCTCTTTAGTATCAGTATTGTTTAACGCAAGTTTAAATGCGTCAGCTTTATCAACGGGTAATACAAGCAAATGTGGTCCGTCAGGCGCTGTCGCCCAGCGGTTATAACCAGGATTGAGCTTATGTAGTTCAGAAGTGGTCATATTGGCAATGTCTGCTGCAAGCGCTAAGTCAATCTGGCTTCCAATATCCACGACTTCAATCTGTGGTTGATTACTTATAGGCGTAAGTTTAATACCATATTTATCGGCATTTTTAATTACGTCAGCTAAAGCGAGTAGCTGAGGTACATAGCGCTCAGTTTCTCTGGGTAAGTTCAGGCTGAAAAAATCAGTTGGTAGACCTTTCTTCTTATTACGTTTAGCTGCGTTGATCACTCGACCTTCGCCAGTGTTGTACGCGGCAATCGCATATAACCAGTTTTGACCTGTCTTACCATGAAGATACTCAAGCATGTCAAGAGCTGCAGTTGTTGCAGCCGGTACATCGCGTCGACCGTCATACCACCAGTTCATTTCAAGCCCGAAGTGACGAGCCATAGGGGATGTGAACTGCCACAGACCAGATGCGGCGCCATGAGAATAGGCAAATGGATCGAAAGCGCTCTCAACGATGGGGAGCAAAGCAAGCTCTATCGGTAAGTTACGCTTCTCAATTTCTTCAACAATGAGATACATAAATGGCGTAGCACGCTCAGATACACGTTCTAAATGCTGTGGATGTTTGATGTACCAATCGCGATATTGGCGAACGAGTTTTTCATCGGGTACTTCCATCTGCATGTCTAGACGAATACGTTGCCAGATATCAGTGATCTCAACGGTCTCTACGACTTCAGGTACAATGGGTGCTACGGTGACTTTTTCTACTACGACAGGTGTAGTGGGAATCCTTTCTACAGTCTGCTGGTCGCCGAAATTTTGACAACCTGTCAACAGGGCAATCCCCCCCGCGACGAATAAAAGTGGTACGCGCATGTAAAATGTGTGTCCTTAAATTAGGCTCAAAAAAGCCAGATAACCCTTGCTTAGTTCTGGCTTAGTGGCACTGAAATAGCGGGCTATTGTAGATTATTTTTTAGAAATTGTCTTTCCATTGACGCAGAAGTGCGAAGCTTTGCAAGGGATTGCTGATAGGTTGTTGGAATTGAACGGCTAAAATTTGCTGGATTTCTGTACTACCTGCTCTTAAAAATGGGTTAATGGCTTTTTCTAAGCCAATTGATGAAGGCAAGGTCGGTTTATTTTGCGCTCTCAGGGTGCGAGCTTTTGCTGTGTATTCGATAAGCGCTGGATTTGTCGGTTCAACTCTTGCAGCAAATTTAAGGTTTGCTAATGTGTATTCATGAGCACAAAATACACGAGTATTGTCTGGCAGGTGGCTTAATTGCATTAATGACTGATACATCTGCTCTGCGGTACCTTCAAATAATCGCCCACACCCGCCACTAAATAGGGTGTCACCGCAAAATAGGGCATCTTCGATTAAATAACTAATATGGCCCAATGTGTGACCGGGTACCTGAATAACCCTTGCATTTAATTCGCAATTTTCTAGCGCAAGAGTAACGCCTGCAGTGATAGGACGATTGACACCTTTTATATTTTCACTCTGTGGGCCATATACAGGTACGTTTTGGCCAAAATGGTTGAGCAATGGTTCGATACCATCTGTATGATCATAGTGGTGATGGGTTATTAAAATCCCTAGCAGGGGCTGTTTTCTGAGAGTTAAATAATCAATAACCACTTGCCCATCACTGGGGTCGACGACATAGACACCAGTACTTTGCTGTGATTGAAGCAGCCAGATATAATTATCGTTTAACGCGGGCAATGGAGTTATCTGTAACATATCGAGGCTCTCTATTTGAAGAAATTAACAGCTCAACAAAATTAATTTGAGCGCTTAAACAAGTTTACTGACCAAAGCTATTGCTTGTATACCGCTTTCGTTATTAAAGTAGACAAGAGTGATTTTGGAGGTCGATTTGTCACAGTCTCAATTACCGTTAAAACCTTATCATTGGTCGGAACTTCCGAGTGGGGCTGTTATTCGCGAAAGTGTTGAGCAGGCTTTATCCCCATGGTGGCCAAGAATTTTTGGTTACTATATGTTAAATCTTGGCCCTTTGAGCCATAAAATAGACAAACCAGGGGTAGGGATCAGTAAGCAATACTCTTTATATGATCAGCCACAGGCGAGCATAGAGGGAGACTATAGTCAGCTACCCATTCAAAATCTTAGTATCGATGCCGTGGTGATGAACTTTATTATAGAGTTTGAGGCAGACCCTTACCGCATACTGAGAGAGGTCGATAGAGTCCTTATTTCTGGTGGGCATTTAGTGATTGTTGGTTTTAACCCACTTAGCCCGATGTTTATCGGACAAATGTTGCCTAAACATCAGCAAGAGATCCCTTGGAATGGGCACTTTTTTATGCCTTCACGGGTAAAAGATTGGCTAGGATTATTAGGGTATCAAGTGGTTGCCGATGAACGCTTACTGCACCATCATCTTCTTACAGAGACGAAGGTTGATAATATTTGGTCTCATGCGCTTAAGTCTTGGTTACCGAGTACCGGCAGTGTTTATGTGCTGGTGGCGAAAAAGTTAGAAACACCGTTAACGCCAATACAGGCAAAGCGAAGAGTTAAACAACGAAATTGGTCGACAGCGCCGAGTGCTGGGCGTACAGGTCATGCATCTAATACTCATCATAGTAAGTAAACTTAGCGCCTTTATGGCAATGGTTATCATTTTCAAATTATAAATAAAGAGTCTTGATGCGTATAACATTAAAACAGTTGGCCATTTTTGAGGCGGTAGCTCGCAGTGGTCAAGTTGCTAAAGCAGCTGAGATGGTTAACTTGTCATCTCCTGCTGCATCGATGGCGCTATCTGAGTTAGAGAAACAATTAGATACTCGCTTATTTGAGCGAGTAGGCAATCGATTACGCTTAAATTCGCAAGGCAGTTTGTTGTTGCCTTTGGCCACTGAAGCGTTACAAAAAATCGATCAAATTGAGCATACCTTTTCGCCAGCAGGGGCTGAACTTGGCGGTAATCTGACAATTAGTGCCAGCTCAACTATAGGCAATTATTTACTGGCCAGAAGCGCCGTCGCCTTTTGTCAGCAACATACCAATACATTGGTTAATGTCGATATCGATAACAGCCAGGCAGTGATCAATGCCGTGCTTGAATTTAAAAGCGAAATGGGCTTTATCGAAAGTCAGTGTCTTGATAGCCGTATTGCTGTTGAAGCATGGCATAAAGACAAGTTATTGGTTTTTTGCCATCCCGCTCACCCGCTAGCTGGAAAACGAGTTGCGCCGAGTGAATTGCGTAATATGCCTTGGGTGATGCGAGAAGAGGGCTCAGGTACCCGAGACTGCTTTGTCAGTGCTGCGAATGCCCTTGATATACAGCCACAAGAAAAATTCCGCTTTTCTACCCCCGATGCTATTAAGGAAGCTGTTAAGCAAGGCGCGGGATTAGGCGTTTTATCGGAACTGACTCTTGAAAAAGAGCTCATTCGCAAAGAATTGGCGCTTATCGAAGTGGAAGGCTTAGCACTAGAGCGTAAGTTCTATCGTATCCACCATAAGAGTCGTAATTTTAATCCGTTAGGCTTAGCCTTTATTGACTTTTGCCAAGGTTTTTTAAACAGCGAAAGCTAACGACTCAAGTTGACTTAATTGAGCGCAACGCTAGCTTTGGTCTAGGCTTTCTTGTTGGATAATGTAACCGGTGTCTTCTTGCTTAGGTTTAGCTTCAGCGGCTTGGCGGGCAAGATCGTCACAACGCTCATTTTCAGCATGACCTGCGTGGCCTTTAACCCAACGCCAGTCAATTTGGTGGCGTTGGGATACTGCGTCAAGACGTTTCCACAGATCGACGTTTTTTACTGGTTGATTGGTGGAGGTGATCCAGCCTTTACGCTTCCAACCGTGGATCCATTGGGTGATCCCTTGGCGCATATACTGACTATCGCTGGTTAAGATAACCTGACACGGCACTTGTAACACTTCTAGCGCGACAATCGGGGCCAATAGCTCCATGCGATTGTTCGTGGTAAGGGCAAAGCCATCAGCAAGCTCTTTTGTTTGCTTTTTATACTTTAAAACGATGCCATAACCGCCAGGGCCAGGATTTCCGAGGCAAGAACCGTCGGTATAGATAGAGATCTGTTTCAGTCCAGTCATCAAGTTGCTACCATAGCTATAATTGCTGGGCGAGTATACCCAAAAAATTTAACTGAGAAATGTATAAATTCATATGAATATTGTTTCAAGCGCAAAGCGACAAATTATTCTCGATACCGAAACCACAGGTATGAACCAATCGAGCGGTCCAATTTACTTGGGTCATAGGATCATTGAAATCGGTTGTGTTGAAGTCATCAATCGCCGCTTAACTGGGCGTCATTATCACGAGTACATCAATCCGCAACAGCCGATTGACCCAGAAGCGATTGCGGTTCACGGTATAACGAATGAGTTTGTGGCTGATAAACCTAAGTTTCATGAGGTAGCACAAAGCTTTATTGAGTTTATCGACGGCGCTGAAATTGTTGCACATAACGCGAGCTTCGACGTTAGCTTTATGGATCACGAGTTTTCAATGTTACAGCCGCGTGGCCCTAAAACAGCTGATATTTGTCAAATCCTCGATTCGCTCGCAATCGCTAAACATTTACATCCAGGGCAAAAGAATAACTTGGATGCCTTGTGTAAGCGCTATGGTATCGATAATTCGGCCCGTGATCTTCACGGCGCATTACTCGATGCTGAGATTTTGGCTGACGTTTACCTGTTAATGACAGGTGGCCAAACCAAGTTTAACCTTTCAAGTGAAAAAGCAGGGCAAGAGGGCGGGGGGATCCAACGCTTAAGTGCAGATAGAGCAAAACTTAAAGTGATCGCCGCATCGGCCGATGAACTGATAAGACACGAAGAGCGACTAGACTTAGTTGCGAAATCAGGACAATGCCTCTGGCGCGGATAAACGTCAATTTATGAACTTCTCTATGATTAGAAGCGTTAAATATGTAGCGGTTTTCTTAATTTGTTATTTTTCAGTTAGCATTGCAGCTTTGGCTAATGTCGTGCTTTCTTCGCATGCTTCGGAGTTAAAGAATCGTTTTAGAATCGATCATATGGTTGAGTCGGTAACCTTGCTCATTCATAGAGAGTACGGCAGTGCCCCCGTTATCATTGTGCGTCCAGATGGCAGCAAATGGTATGTGAACCGCCATCCTGAGGATAAAGTCGCCTGGATGGAAGGCTTAACGGGTGACATGATCACCATTAACCAGCCTATGCCAGGACCGTGGCAATTGATTGGTCAAGTGGTAGAAGGTTCAGTGATTGATAAGGTGTCAAAGCTTTCAATTGATGTCGATCCCATTCCACAGCCACTGTTTCAAGGTGAACGGGTTAAATTAACGGCAAGATTACTCGGCGATGAACAAAAAGTGCGCTTGCCGGGTCTTGACTTTATGATGAGCTGGACTGCTCGATTTGTAAGTGACAACCATTCTGCCGATGAAAATTATGCGGCAGGAACGCTTATCGTTGGCACGTATAGAGATAACGGAGAAGCACTGGATGAGCGACCTGATGACGGGACCTTTACCAGTGATTTAGATCTAGAGCAGCCATGGGGTGGCTACACACTGCAAGTGCGGGCTAACAATGCTGTGCTTGAAAGGCAATATACCGAGCCGTTTAGATTATCCCCGCGCCCAGTCGAAGTTGAGTTATTGACACCTGACGATCCCAAATCGGGAGTCTGGACTTTAGCTATTAAGTTAAACGATCAAGTACTTAAACTTGAGCAAACGCATCTTGAGGCGGAAATAAAGGGCCCAGCAGGCAAGATGATCCCGCTAACGATTACCGACTTTAAGGAAGCTAATAGCCACTTTGTGCTGCCTAAGGTCATGGATTTTGGTAGTTATCATTTAAAGCTCAATGCGGTGAGTACCACAGTTAACGGAAGAGAGATCTATCTAAGCTTACCCGAGCTGTTTTTTAATCTGATCCAGCCACCTGAGCCTCCTCCTACTAAAGAAGAACTTGCTGCAAGAGCCGATGCGATCGCTAAGTTGCAGGAGCAACAGGCAAAAGAGGATGCTATCGTATTAATCGTATCCATCAATATTGCATTGATCGTATTAGGTATACTGATTTTATTGTTCATTCGTAAGCGCAGTAACCTCAAAAAAGCATTAGCAGCAACGCAGGCGCGTTTAGAAACAGAGGTGCGTAAAGAGAAGATGTTGCTAGAGCTGGATCAAATCGATTTAACCATGCCAGAAGATAGTGTTGAGCCTAAGAGCGATAGAAGGTAGTTTTTATCAACAAATTGTTGAAGATAAAGTCTAATTGTTCGTTTTTCGACTTGTTGATTAAGTTCTTATAAAAAACTTATTGACGGGCTACCTCACTCTACGTATTATTCAACGCACTTGATGTGGAGCGGTAGTTCAGTTGGTTAGAATACCGGCCTGTCACGCCGGGGGTCGCGGGTTCGAGTCCCGTCCGCTCCGCCAATCAAGTGCTAAATTTTAGTTATTTGTTAGTGACATAACGAGTAACATTAGAAGTCAACATGATTGAATTCTAGTAAAGTTTAGGAGCGGTAGTTCAGTTGGTTAGAATACCGGCCTGTCACGCCGGGGGTCGCGGGTTCGAGTCCCGTCCGCTCCGCCAACATAAAGATAAAAGCCTCTGCATTTCTTTTTATTGAAGATTGCAGGGGCTTTTTTCGTTTCAACGCTGCTACTTTATAAGGCATTGTTTAGCCCAGGTTTTGGATTCAGCTGTTCCTGAGTTATACCAATTGCCGACATAAGCTTAAGCTTCTCGCTTATTTGTGGGCGCGATGAGTAAGTAAAATACCCAAGCAAACTAAGAAATAAGAACCATTGCTAATATCCTAGCCGCTTTTTCGGCGCCTTGGGTTCTAGGTGATCTTAATATTAAGGTGATCGGGATTATCCATACTAAAAAAATCACCAAAAATGCTGTGATGAAAAGACTCATTGATAGCAACTCCATTTGGTATTGCCCCCAAGGTGCCGAGCAAACTCCGATAATGTATCATTCAGTTGCGACTTTATAGGTAAAAAGTGCGATATGCAGATTGACTGCTATTTAAGCTCTCATCTTTGTTAGTATCGTTAACAGGGACGATAAGTAATGGCTTGCAAAACAAACGACCACTAATGAGCTTATCAATCAAAGTAGCAAATGTTACTTTACTCCGTGGCTGAATCTACTGTAAGTTATTATAATTAAATATATTTATTCTATTAAAGCCATTGTGCTTTATCCCCGCAAGACTGACAGATGTACAGCCCCTTTTAAACGCGATGTCGTTGCTAACCTAGCCATAGCTGTATTCTTATCCACCTAAATCATTTTACGGAAATTTTGATTTACTTTTCTTGGTGTTATCGTATTTTACTCAGGTTTAGCTATAGTTTTTACACTCAATGGCTTCTTTTAACAAATACATATTTCGCTAGAAATGAGCAGATAAGGAAATAGGCTATGCTAGAGCAGATCACTGGGATGCTTGCTTTGCTAGGTGTTTTATCGTTGTTTTGTCAGTGGATAGGGTGGAAGCTAAGACTGCCCGCTATTCTCCCGCTACTCTTATGTGGTCTTTTACTAGGGCCGGGCCTTGGTTTCTTAAATCCTGACGCGATATTTGGTGATCTGTTATTTCCAATTATTTCACTCGGCGTCGCGGTGATCTTATTTGAAGGGGCGTTAACGCTAAACTTTAAAGAGATAAAAGAGCATGGTGCCATGGTCACCCGATTGGTGACCTTAGGCACCGTCATTACATGGGCCTGTATTACGCTTGGTACCTTTTACTTACTTGATTTTGATTGGTCGATGGCTTTGCTGTTTGGTGCGCTGGTGGTGGTAACAGGCCCAACGGTTATCGTGCCTATGCTCAGAAGTGTAAGACCTAAAACAGAGCTTGCCAGCATATTACGTTGGGAGGGGATTGTTATCGACCCTATTGGTGCTTTACTTGCTGTTTTAGTGTTTGAATATATCGCCGTTGCGGCAGATCCCACGACTCATGTTTTGCATGCACTAAGTGCCATGTTAATTGTAGGATTAGGCTTTGGTGTATTGAGTGGCTATCTAGTGGGCCTTGTGCTGCGTAATAATTTGTTGCCCCATTATCTGCGAAATACCGCAGTGCTAACCTTAATGCTAGCCGTATTTGTAGGCTCTAACATATTGGAAGAAGAATCGGGCCTATTGTCTGTAACTGTTATGGGTATTTGGTTAGCGAATATGAAAGGGGTCGACATTGCCGATATTTTAGAGTTTAAGGAAACGCTGACTGTATTACTCATTTCTGCGCTGTTTATTCTGCTTGCAGCGCGACTTAACGCCGACGCGCTGTTGAGTCTCGGTTGGGAAGGGCTTGCGTTATTGGCCGTGGTAATGCTGGTTGCTCGTCCATTAAGTATTTGGTGCTGTGGTGTTGGTACATCGCTTTCAAGTGGTGACAAGTGGTTTTTAAGCTGGGTAGCACCGCGCGGCATTGTGGCGGCGGCGGTATCATCTCTGTTTGCCATCAAGCTTGAATCCATTGGGATCCAAGGCGCAGAGCTTATTGTACCGCTTGTTTTTTTAATCATTATTGGCACTGTTGTTATTCAGAGTTTAACCGCCGGGAAATGGGCAAAGATGCTAGGTGTTACCGCGGACTCATCACAAGGGTTACTCATTTTTGGTGCGTCTAAGTTGCCGAGAGCGCTTGCTAAAACGTTACAATCAAAAGGCGTGACAGTGCTACTAGCCGATAATAACTGGGATAATATTCGTCTCGCTCGCATGGACAATATTCCGGTATATTTTGGTAACCCTGCATCTGAACATGCTGAAAACCATATGAATATGGACGGTATTGGTCGCGTCTTGGTGATGTCACCTTATCGTCAACTTAACCCCTTAGTGAGTTTTTACTTCCAAGATGTATTTGGCAGTGAAAAGGTCTACGGGCTAAATCATGGTGAAACATCGAGTGCTCGCCATCAGTTGTCTGAATCCTACTTAAAACGCTTATGTTTATTTGGTGAAGGGGTCTCATATTCTAAGCTTGCGAGTTTAATGGCGAAAGGGGCTAGTATTAAAAGCACCAGCCTGACTGAAAGCTTTAACTACGCCATGTTTATGGCCCAATATGGACAAGCTGCAATTCCGCTTATTTATTTGCAAGATGGAAAAGTAAGGGTAATTAGCGCTGCATTAGATACTGAGCTGCTAACAGGGGTTGAGCTTATTAGCTTAATCCCTGCGGATGCGATTAAGCTTGAGATGAGCAGTGAGCAACCGGATAAAGTCGGTACCAGCTAGAGAATCTGTTTTTTAATCATCTTATATTTGTTTCCACTTCAGCTTGTACGAGGTGGAAACTGATAGACTTTATCAACTCTTTTCAATCAGAAGTGGTGTGTTTAATTATTGAGGTGCAGAGGTGATGTTATAGATGATTACAGTGCCCGTTGTTACCTTGGCTATTGGCGGCTGAGTCATTAACTCGACTCAATCCACTTTGTTGGTTTTATCTTGCAAAACAGGCATCACCAATCTTAAGGCGTTAGTCTTATCGTTGAGCATTAATCTATAGAGTGAAGCTGGTAGGGGCGTACTTACTACTATTTCAGTCACTCATCGCTAAAGAACTCAATCGACATGAGCTATATCGCCGCTAACGTATAAAAAGTCAGCGATTTTATTTGTGCTATGTAACATATTTATAAGATTGTTAGCTGAGAATGAAAATAATTTTAAACATCAGATTTACAACACACTTTTCAATATTATCAACGAGTAAGGTATGGAAATCTCCTTACCTGAAACACAGGTAAATTCATCATTAAAGGTGAGTTATGTCATTTGCCTATTTACGACAGTCATTAGCAACCCAAAGTCTTGATCTCGTCATGCAACATACGATTAAGCAATCCCTTAGTTTGGCTGACGCCAAAGCGTTCCCATTAGGTCATTCATCTGTAAGCTTTACCGAAGAGCAAAAAATTGAAACTCTCTACATCCATATTCCATTTTGCCATACGTTGTGCCGTTTTTGCTCGTTTCATAAAGTTAAATACAATCAAGAAAAGGCCAAGCTATATTTTGAAGCCCTGCGTAAAGAGATAAAGCGAGTGATTGGGGCGGGTTTACGTTTTAATCGAGTTTATATCGGTGGCGGTACCACAACGATTTTAGAAGATGAACTTGTTAAAACAATAGAATTGATTAAAAGCTTAACTACGGTGCGTGAAGTCTCTTGTGAGACCGATCCTAGTTACTTTAAAACCGGTAATCCAGAATTGCTCGATGGCTTAGTTGATAGGATGAGTATTGGCTTACAAAGCTTTGATGATCAAATATTGAAAGCCAGTGGCCGTTTTGAAAAGTTTGGCTCAGGTGATGAGCAGGCCATCGATATTAAAAGAGGGATTGAACTATTCCCTACGGTCAATGTAGATCTAATGTATGGTTTTAAAGGGCAAACACCCGATAGTGTAGTGGCCGATATTAAACGCATGATCCAGCTTGAACCTGACCAAATTACTACTTACCCGCTCACTTTAGGAATAGGCAAGAGCCGAAAAAAATCTAAATGTTTGGCGGGTAAGCCTGAAGATTTATGGCCACAATTTTTGGCCGCAAAACAAGCAATGTCAGAACGCTATATGATGGAGTTTCCTTGGACATACAGTCGTAATTTTGGTCAAAAAGTCGATAATAAATATGTGCTAGATGGGGAGAATTGTTTTGGGGTCGGCTCGGGAGCATTCGGCCGTTTTGGGTCGCAGTTTCAAGTATCGAGCTTTAATATTGATCGCTATATCCAACTCATTAATCAAGGGTATGTTGGTACCAGTCACCATAAAGTACTGAGCGATAAATCAATAAACCAACATCATTTGATGATAATGATGGGCAAAGGGCATTTAGATAATGCTTTATTTAAAGCGCATACGGGCAAAAGCCTGTGGCAAGCCTTTCCTATTGAGTTAACCTATTTATTAGCCGCAGGGGCCCTTATTAAGCAAGGAGATAGTTATAAAACCACAGAAGCAGGCCAATTTATTGCTTTAAAGATGTTCAGTGGATTCCTAGCAGGTATGGATTATTTACGTGAGCAAGCTATCGAATTAGCAGCACATTAAACGTATATCGCTACTTAAGACAATGAGAGATTAAATTGTAAGATACAGCCCCTATTTGTTCGCTATGCTATGTGGAAGTGAAGAGTATCAGTAGAAGGATTTAAGGGCTGATCCTGTTTCTGTGGCAAGGTTAATATGGAAAGGTTTTTGCTGATTGTTTTTTTGATGTTTGCTGCTGTTCGCAGCCGTATCTACACAGAATAATTGGTACTTACATTTGGGCTTTAATTGTTCATCTTATAAGTTGGGAATGCCCCAAAGCTCGTTAGCCTTCGAATGAAAACTGATTACATTATTTGTCTGAGCTGTGGCTACAGGGCTGCTAATTTGAAATTGTCGCTTTAGAGTTATCAAGCGCCTCCAGCGGGGTATGTGCAGACACTGCTGCGAGACGCTGTAAATATGTCCCTATACGCTCTGCGGTTTCATCCCTGAAACCGAAGCCCGCAGCCGTATCTACACCGGATAATTGGAGCACTCATTTAAGCCATAGTGGTTTGGTGTCTAACACGGAAATGCCCCAAAGTTAGTTAACCTTTGAATGAAGGGTCATTACATTTTTTGGGGTAGCGCTATCTGATAGCGAATTATGAGTTGCACCTTCATTGTTCTTAATCGCCTGCCGCGGGCGTATGTGCAGATACTGTCGTGACACGCTATAAATACATCCTTGTAAGCTCGGCCATGACGTCCATATCATGGACGGTCACGGCCGCATCAACACTGAGTTAGACAAGCATAATTCTGGTGATTCGGAGTTATGGCTATAAGGCTAGTTTATTATCTGGCGCTAATTCGCTCCGACCCCTTTATGTATGCAAAAACCGCTGTAATCCTGTACAGGTATAATGACCTTGATGAATCAGACAGATTTATCGATGCTAAAAAGTGAAATAATTGCATCGATAAATTTTTAACATCTGAAATAGCAATTGCTTATCATACAGTTAGATTTCCGCTTTAATCTTACAAGAGACCCGATAAATGTTCTGCATTACTTTGCGGGGATAGTACATTCAACTTTTGTTAATGTCAGCAATATTAACTCCTTTACATCAATGAGTTACGTTGCTAGTTTTGACGTAAATTAATAAAGAGCAGGGATTTATCCGAGACGCAGGATAATAAGCTGTTATAACTCTCTATCTCGGATGAAGAAATGAACATCGAAGTAACAACCTCACCTAATAAACAAGATCTTGAAACTATAAGTAAAGGTATTCAGTCCTATAACCAAAAGTACATTTCAGACGATGTGGTTTTCGAACCTGACACTAAATTTGCTGCATTCGCTAAAGATGAAAATGGAAAAGTCGTAGGAGGTATAAGAGCAGTAGCATTCTGGAATTATTGTACCCTCGAGTTATTATGGTTATCTGACGAAACTAGAGGGCAAGGCATTGGTAGTAAATTAATGGATGCAGCCGAAAACTTTGCCAAAGAAAAAGGCTTTGGTTTTATGCGTACAGAAACTCTTAGCTTTCAAGCAAAACCATTTTATGAGAAGCGTGGATACAAAGTTTTTGGTGAATTGCCTGATTACCCCAAAGGTCATGTAACATACTGTTTAGTAAAAGAGTTATAACAAGCTGTGCAAGTGGGACAAAATACCGTTGGCTTTGTTCGCTTCGCTCATGATTTTAGCCAACTATATTTAGCCCCTTAACAGGGCGTTAGGGCTCCAAAGCTATGAATATCGTGCCCGTTACTGAAAGCAATTGGGATTCGTTAAAAAATATTAGACTAGAGTCACTTCTTGATTCTCCCGATGCATTTGGGCTTACCTATCAGGAAGCAAAAAAGATTTCCGACGAAAAATGGAAGTCAATCGCTTCGGAAGTAAATGGGTTAAAATTTTTACTTGCTCGCTGTAATGGAGAAGATGTCGGATTAGTCGGTGGTGTTCACACTGAAGGACAATACGAGCTAGTTTCCATGTGGGTAAAGCCCGAAAAAAGAAATGGCGGTATTGGCGTAAGCTTAGTCAAGGAGTTGCTCGGCCATGCTAAATCACAAGGTTTTGCTTCTGTGGTTTTGAATGTATCTTTAAGAAATGGAGCAGCATATAGTCTGTATTCAAAGCTCGGATTCAGAGCATTAAAAGAAGCGGATGGTAGTTTAGGGGGAGAGCTAAAGAAAATGGTTTGGCACTCTGCCTCCGAGCTCTAACGAGGCCATTCGAGATGTGTGAGGTCAGGGTAAACTTTATCTGATTACCATACATTTACTAATCCCCCCACCACATTTAGAGCCTTTGATCCAACGCGTTTTTGTCCAAAAACGAGCTAGAGCTTTAGCCGTAACTCTAAACATTAAAGATTATGCTGTTCCAACTCGGTGTAGATACAGCTGAGACCGTCGAAAACATGGATGTTTTCGTTGAGCTCACATGGACGTGCTTGCAGCGAGTCTCAGAAGTGTCTGCACATGCGCTGGCCGCAGGCCATTGGAACCACTTTTGTTGGATGCCACTCTTAACCAAAATATATCGAGTCTTTTGGGGCTTTGTAATCAAACGAAGTTTGATATCGCTGTAAGGGCTAGTCGAGCTGCAAGCTTCAACTGACTTTTGTCCAAAAATGAGCTAACTTGCGTTGAACATGTAGGTAAGTATGATTTTTCCAAAAGCACTAATTTTACCCTAAGCGCTTCGCTTTCACGGAGGTCACGGAGAAGATCGTAGCGCAAAAGATCAAAATGTTTGATGACGAGCCTTTTACCACAGCTTTTGTTCTAGCTGTTGCCTTTCTTCGTGTAGCGTAGCGCTCCGTGTTCCAATAACGTCCGTGTTTAACGGCCAGTTCGCTATCCCTAGCTCTCGCTTATTAGCACATGGCTTCGCCATATTCGCCGTGGTGAGCTGCATCTGTTAAAAAGCAAGTGAGTCAGCTCGATGCTATAGCAAGCAATAGAGCTCTGTTGCTGAGGTAGAGTCCGAGTTTTCTTGAGGCGACTTTAGCTATGACACGCCGAGAACTGCATGAGTAGCAGTTTAACTTCTCTTCTGTAGGTTAAAAAACCAACGAACAGGTTGGTTCATTTGTAAAACCTAAATAAGTTTGTTCGAAATCACATTTATCCCTAACTCTCTTCCCTATACTGCGCGGCCTTTACTAGGTTCTGCCAGTTTTTCATTCACTCTTTGTGGTTAAACTCCCTATCTTATGTTGCCGGTGTTGCTGAGATTAATATTTTCAGCTGAAATCTGTGATTTAGATATGAAAACAGAACCCTTAAAAGGTCATATAAGAACCGTCTAAGGAGTTGTCCATAATGGACTCTGTAATTAACAAAACTGAAAATACCTCGGCACAAGTCAAGGTTAAATCAAGCTGGAACAAGAGCGATACTCTATGGGTATTGGGGCTATATGGTACAGCTGTGGGGGCGGGCACCCTTTTCCTGCCAATTAATGCGGCCCAAGGTGGCTTGATCCCTCTCATTATCATGGCGCTACTGGCACTGCCAATGACCTTCTTCGCTCATCGCGGACTGACTCGTTTTGTGTTATCGGGTTCAAATCCAGAAGCTGGGATCACCGAGGTGGTAGAGGAGCATTTTGGAGTTGGTATGGGTAAGGTCATCACCTTACTTTATTTCTTTGCCATCTACCCGATTTTGCTCGTCTACAGTGTTGCACTTACCAATACTGTTGAAAGCTTTATGCAACATCAGCTAGGCATGACTCCGCCTAACCGCGCAACCCTGGCCTTAATCTTGATTATTGGCTTGATCGCCGTAGTTCGTTTAGGTGAACAGTTAATTATCAAGGCGATGAGTATACTGGTTTTCCCATTCGTTGCCGTGCTACTGTTGCTTTCTGTTTACCTAATCCCTTACTGGAATACGTCAATATTTAGCAATGTGATGCCTGCTGAAGGTGGGATCAGCACCATCTTAATGGCATTGTGGTTAATACTACCTGTGATGGTATTTTCATTTAACCACTCTCCGGTTATTTCCTCCTTCGCAGTCGATCGTAGAAAGTTTCACGGTGATAATGCTGAGAAACAGTGTTCACGGATCTTAGCTTTTAGCCATATTCTTATGGTTGTAACAGTGATGTTTTTCGTATTTAGTTGTGTGTTTAGCCTATCGCCTGCCAATTTAGCTGAGGCGAAAGCGCAAAATGTGTCGATATTAACTTATCTGGCAAACCATTTTGATACACCCATTATTGCCTATGTCGCACCAATTGTTGCTATCATCGCTATCACTAAGTCATTTTTTGGCCACTATATTGGGGCGAGTGAAGGCTTTAATGGTTTAATTATCAAGGCTGCACGCGGTAAGGGAAAAGAGGTCAACCCTGTTATTCTGAACCGTGTTACTGCTGGTTTTATGCTACTGACCACTTGGGCCGTCGCAACTATCAACCCCAATATTTTGGGAATGATTGAAAGTCTAGGTGGACCAATCATCGCGCTGCTGCTGTTTATCATGCCGATGTACGCCATCATGAAAGTACCAGCGATGAAGCAATACTCAGGTACCATCAGTAATGTTTTTGTAGTGATTATCGGACTAGTTTCAATCTCGGCAATCTTCTATTCATTGGTACAGTAAAATAAAAAGAGGACAGGAGCCATGGGCTTTTGTTCTCTTTAGCCTCTGAGATGGACCTTCCTTACAGATTGCAAGATCAGCATTGATCTTTAAACTATTAATCGTCGCCATCCTGTTTGGCTATGCTTTGATTAACGGTAGTTTGTTGTGATTTTTTACTCGGCGATGAAACTAAAGCACTGGCTATCTGCCAGTGTTTTTCTATGTCGACACTCATGTCTTTGTCTCTGTGATTAATGAGTCAAACGCTGCTATAACAGCCAATCAAATAGAACCCTTGTCGTTGTCGTATTGTCTAACCTGTAGTCTGCGTTCAGCTTGCGTTCATTTCCACACAGGCCTACTAACGCCATCAGCGAAGAATCACTGAAACTTACTCACTTGTTGTGAAGTGCTAAACTTCAAAAAGTGTAATTAGGCAAAGGTTGGGGAACTGGAGAAATTTATGCATCGCACCTCTAATATAATATTACTCGTAGCAATAACGGTATTAACAACACCAGTCTTGGCTGACGCATCTCAGCCGGACGTTCTATTACAACAGGACGTTCTATTAAAAGAACAGCAAATTGATACAGGGCTGAAAAATTTTGGCTATCAGACTGGTTTAGCCCTTGGCTGTGTGACAGAAGAGCAACGTGCGCAGTTAGAAACCGAGGCCATGAATATCAATAGTGAAATCAGTCGCACCTTGGGGGGTGACAGAGCGTTTCTCTATGCTGCTAGCTTTGGATACGGTAGCAATATTGAACTCAATGTGCAGGAGTGCAAAGAAGCGTTGGCAAACTTTGAAAAACGTGCTGGCGTATTTTACCAAGACACGAGAGGCGAGAAATGAAACAAGGCCTAACACTTGCCATGATGGTATCGACGGTATTGATGATGTCCAGTCTTGTAAGCTTTGATGCCAATGCTGGTCGGTATGAAGTTCGTAAAGAGATCCGTGAGGGGAGCCGCGAAGTTAACCGCGAAAAACGCGAAGCTGCCCGTGAAGTGTTACGTTGCAAGACTCGAAAATGCGCCAAACGTGAAATTCGTGAGGGTTACCGTGAGGTCGCCAGAGAAAAACGCGAAGCACGCCGTGAAATTCGTCATGCATTGAGTGATAACCGCCATGACAGATGGAAACATAAAAATGATAATTTTCTGACGGGAGTATTGGTTGGTGGAGCCATTATTGGTGCAGCAACCGCTATTGCTAACGATAACGACTAAGCCTGTGTCGTAGTCTCACTAGCTTGAAGATCCATAGCTTTTTCGGTGGGTCTGTTCACCTTATGAAAAAAGAGCTCATTCGCCCACACTCCTTTTCACAGTTAGAGTGAGGTTAATGACTCCCTTTTTTGTCAAAGGCATATTTAGACCTCTTACTAAGCTTATAGTATTACTGAAGTAAGAGGTTATTATGCAGCGCTTTTATATGCAGCGAGTATATAAGCACCGCATATAAAAGCGCTGACAGCAGTTTAAACAATACTGTCAGTGGTTGCTGGCAGACTAAAGCAATTAAAGCTAAAGCATTCCAACTAAAGCATTCAAACTAAAGCATTCAAACAACCATCTTTATTAATACATCAGCTTTTTATATAGGTGCTCCGTGGTATCCGCCCTAGTTATTGATAGCGCCGAGAAGGGACTGCGGCATTAAAAAGCGTTTCATCTTTTTGTTCCAGACGAGTATCAGTACACTTTCTTTCATACGCTGTCATTGATGAAGCCATTTTAGTGCATAACAAAGGTGTCGAGCCCATCGCTGTATAAGCGTACTCAGATATTGATGGTTAAGAGATGGCAACTGCTGCTAATGAACTTGGCTAAGCTTCTTTAGAAAATTGAAAGTTTAAGCCAGAACATAAACCATCATGATGTCGAAAAGTCACCATAAGCAACTACACTAGTTAACTTAACTGTCCAATATATTGCGCTTTACTCGTTTGGATAGGGTTAATTAAACGATGGAGGATAATTATGGCTGACAACAAATGCCCTGTAATGCATGGCGGCGCCACTGAAATGAGTATGTCGAATATGGAGTGGTGGCCTAAGGCGCTAAACCTCGATATTTTGCATCAACACGATAGGAAAACTAACCCGATGGGGGAAGGGTTTAACTACCGTGAACAGGTGAAACAATTAGATGTAGATGCACTTAAGAAAGATCTGCATGCACTGATGACCGATAGTCAGTCCTGGTGGCCAGCTGATTGGGGGCATTACGGAGGGCTAATGATCCGTTTGTCTTGGCATGCCGCAGGGACTTACCGTACGGCAGATGGCCGAGGCGGTGCGGGTAGGGGAAATCAACGTTTTGCGCCACTTAATTCCTGGCCAGATAATGTCAATTTAGATAAGGCTCGCCGTCTACTTTGGCCAATTAAAAAGAAATATGGCAACAAGCTGAGCTGGGCTGATTTGATTGCTTATGCGGGCACCATAGCTTATGAATCAATGGGCCTTAAAACCTTTGGTTTTGGCTTTGGTCGTGAGGATATCTGGCATCCTGAAAAGGATATTTACTGGGGGGCAGAAAAAGAATGGTTAGCCCCCAGCGGCAGCGAAGGCAGTCGATACTCTGGCGAGCGCGATCTTGAAAACCCGCTAGCCTCTGTGATGATGGGGCTTATCTATGTTAATCCTGAAGGGGTTGATGGTAAGCCAGACCCACTAAAAACAGCCAAAGATGTGCGCGTCACCTTTGAGAGAATGGCGATGAATGATGAAGAAACCGTTGCACTAACCGCTGGCGGACATACCGTAGGTAAATGTCACGGTAATGGTGATGCAGAGCTGTTAGGTCCAGTCCCTGAAGGGGCAGATGTAGAGGACCAAGGTTTGGGCTGGATAAACAAAAGCCAACGAGGGATAGGCCGTGATACGGTGTCAAGTGGCCTTGAAGGTGCATGGACAACGCATCCAACTCAGTGGGACAACGGTTATTTTACGTTACTACTCAACCATGAGTGGCAGCTAAATAAAAGCCCCGCAGGTGCTTGGCAGTGGGAACCGATTAATATCAAAGAAGAGGATAAGCCTGTCGATGTTGAAGATCTGACCAGGCGCTACAATCCTATTATGACCGATGCCGATATGGCGATGAAGTTAGATCCCGATTACCAGAAGATTTCAGCACGTTTTTACAAGGATCCTGAACACTTTTCTGCAGTATTTGCTAGGGCATGGTTCAAGCTGACTCACCGTGATATGGGGCCGAAAACAAGGTATATAGGCCCTGATGTACCAGATGCTGAACTGCTTTGGCAAGATCCTGTGCCTAGTGGACGCAGTGATTACGATGTCGCGTCGATTAAGGCGCAAATAATGGCGTGTGGTCTAAGTATTAGCGAGATGGTCACAACTGCATGGGACAGTGCAAGAACCTTCCGTGGCTCTGATCTTCGCGGCGGTGCTAATGGGGCACGGATCCGTTTGGCACCACAAAGTGACTGGCAAGGCAACGAGCCTGAAAAGCTTAACCGGGTGTTAGCCGTGCTCGAACCCATTGCTGTAAAAAATGGCGTGAGTGTGGCAGATGTCATTGTGCTTGCTGGTAACCTTGGTGTCGAGCAGGCCGCTAAGGCAGCAGGGTTTGATATCAGTGTGCCATTTTCGCCAGGCCGTGGAGATGCTGTGGCGGAAATGACCGATATTGAATCTTTTCATGTTTTAGAACCTCTCCATGATGGTTATCGTAATTGGTTAAAGAAAGATTATGTGGTTAGCGCTGAGGAGTTGATGCTTGATCAAACGCAGTTGCTTGGACTCTCAGCACTAGAGATGACGGTACTCGTCGGTGGTATGCGCGTATTAGGTACAAACTATGCCGGCATGAGCCATGGAGTATTAACCGAACATCCGGGAGTTCTGACAAATGATTTCTTTGTTAATCTGACCGACATGAATAACACGTGGAAACCCGCAGGTAATAATTTGTATGAAATCAGTGATCGCAAAACGGGGAAGGTTAAGTGGACCGCAACACGAGTTGATCTTGTGTTTGGCTCCAACGCCATTCTTCGCGCCTATGCAGAAGTTTACGCTCAGGATGATAATAAACAAAAGTTCGTGCAGGACTTTGTTGCAGTGTGGGCTAAAGTCATGAACTCAGACCGTTTCGATTTAAGCTAATTGGTTATTTGATACTGTATTGATTGTCTTTTATGAGGGCGATTTATCAATAATAAGCCAATAAAAAGAGGCCTAAGTTATCAGCTTAGGCCTCTTTTTCGTAGTGCTTATTACTAAAGTTTATCAGTCAAACCTACATGAGAAGCTTACAAGAAAAGCTTACGCAGCTTGTACCTGTTGAGTGTACTCAAGTGTGCGCGCTTTTAACTCTTCTGGGTCAAAATCATCGACATTGATTGACTTCATACGGCCGATTTCAGCTCGCTCAAGCAAGGCAATCTCATCTTCACTTAGTACCCCAAGCGCCTTACCTTCAGCTGCGATTTTATCAAGCCACATGAATGGCAGGCGCTTACCTGCCGCTTTACAGACTTTGTCGTAGATCGGCTCAGATGCCAAGATATCTTTAAAGGTTTGTTCTTGAATACCCACAGCGTTATGTTCGCTAGGCGTCCAGAACTGGCCTTTGCCTAAACGGTCACGACTTGCACAAGGTGTTTGCATGATTTTTGCTACCTTATGGTCAAGTATGTCACTTGGGCGCTTAAGTGGACGACCAAATGGGAAGATCACAGCTCGCAGCGCAACACCTAGACCCATAGGGAAGTTATCTAATAGGTCATCAAGCGATGATTGTAACTTGTATAGTGAATCTTCTACAGCCCATTGCACGAGTGGCAGATCTTCAGTCAAACGACCTTCATCTTCATAGCGCTTAAGGGTTGCTGAAGCAAGATACAGCTGGCTAAGTAGGTCGCCAAGACGGGCAGAGATCCGCTCTTTACGCTTAAGGTTACCGCCAAGAGTGGCCATCGCAAGGTCCGATAGTAGTGCTAAGTTAGCGCTAAAGCGGTTCATCTGCTGATAGTAACGTTTAGTCTTATCTGAATATGGCGCGTTAGAGAAGCGGCTCGACGTTAGACCCATCCAGAAACTACGGACTAGGTTGCTGGTGGTAAATCCAATGTGACCAAATATAGCCGTGTCAAAATCGCGTAGGCCCCTGCTTGCGTCGGTATCAAATGCTGATTCCATCTCGGCTAATACATACGGATGACAACGAATAGCCCCTTGGCCATAGATAATCATCGAACGGGTAAGAATGTTGGCACCTTCTACGGTAATCGCAATGGGTGCAGCCTGATATCCGCGGCCTAAGTAGTTATTTGGGCCTAAGCACACACCTTTACCACCATGAATGTCCATCGCGTCAATAACGCATCGCTGCATTCTGTCTGTTAGGTGATATTTTACAATGGCTGAGATAACTGACGGCTTTTCGCCAAGATCAATACCCGTCGTTGTCAGTGAGGTCACCGCATCCATTAGATAAGCATTGCCGCCAATGCGCGCCATTGGCTCTTCGATCCCTTCAAGCTTACCGATAGGTAACTTAAACTGACGACGAATACGGGCGTAAGCGCCTGTTGCGAGTGCTGCGGTTTTAATGCCTCCGGCAGAGTTAGACGGCAAGGTAATACCACGGCCAACCGATAGACACTCAACTAACATTCTCCAGCCTTGGCCAGCCATTTCAACGCCGCCAATGATAAAGCTTAGCGGTACAAACACTTCATTGCCACGAGTAGGACCATTTTGGAACATACAGTTTAGTGGGAAGTGACGACGTCCAGTTTCAACACCTTCAATATCGGTAGGGATTAGAGCACAGGTGATGCCGAGTTCTTCTTGAGTACCAAGCAGTTGATCTGGATCGCGAAGTTTAAAAGCAAGCCCCAGTACGGTAGCAACTGGAGCAAGGGTAATATAGCGTTTGTTCCAGGTTAGCTTCATACCTAATATTTCTTCGCCTTCCCATTCACCTTTACAGACAATACCGTAATCAGGAATTGCGCCAGCATCACTACCAGCTTCTGGGCTTGTTAGTGCAAAACAAGGTACTTCTAAGCCTTTAGCAAGGCGAGGTAAGTAATGGTCTTGCTGAGCGGTAGTACCATAATGCTGTAGTAATTCACCAGGACCGAGTGAGTTAGGTACACCAACGGTTGAAGCCAGCTCACTGCTTAGACCTGCAAGTTTTTGCAGAACACGTGATTGAGCGTAAGCCGAATACTCTAAACCGCCGTACTTCTTTTTGATAATCATGGCAAAGAAACCATGATCTTTAAGGTATTGCCAGATCTCTTCAGGAAGATCACCAAGTTCATGAGACACTTGATGCTGGTTTAGCATGCGACATACTTCTTCAACTGGACCATCTAAGAAAGCTTGCTCTTCTGCGCTTAAGCTCGCTTTTGGGTAATTGTGTAGCTTGCGCCAGTCAGGCTTGCCAGCGAATAGGTCGGCTTCCCACCAGGTGGTTCCCGCTTCGATGGCTTCTTTTTCTGTGGAAGACATCTCCGGCATGATGCCGCGGTACATTTTTAGAAGTGGGCGAGTAATAACGTTTTGTCTAAATGAGCTGATATTAAGAGGTAGAGCAATGACAAGAAATACTACCCACAGTAATGGGCTTACACTTGCGGCTCCGGTACCAATTGCTAATACAATCGCGGTGCCTAAGGTGGCAGTTAGTAAAGAGACTCTGAGATAAGCAAATGCGCCTATCGTCACAATCATCGCCAAGATCCAAAGTAGGGTCGTCACTGTAATTCTCCTTTTATGTGTGACCTATAGTGGTGCTAAAGGCACTTATTTTAGGTTCTTCCTCACAATTATAGTGCGTGGTCAGACCTGTGTCTCACAAAATCTAAACCTTAGTTAATTTTAATACAAGATTTTTTTAAACAAATGTTTAAATTTTTGTATCGGGATAAACATTTCACAATGGCTATCAAGTGAGTAAAATGGTGTAATTAGAGAAGATAGTAATAGATAAACGGGATAGAGATTAATGTGCGAGTTACTGGCCATGAGTGCCAATGTTCCGACCGATATTGTATTTAGTTTTACAGGGCTTGCCCAACGAGGGGGTGTAACTGGACCACATGTCGATGGTTGGGGGATCACGTTTTACGAAGGTAAAGGTAACCGCACCTTTAAAGATGCGCGCCCGAGTAGCGAGTCTCATGTTGCACAGCTTATAAAATCGTACCCGATAAAAAGCGAAGTGGTTGTAAGTCATATCCGTCAAGCTAATCGAGGTTGTGTTTCACTTGAAAATACCCACCCGTTTACGCGTGAGCTTTGGGGCCAGTATTGGACATACGCCCATAATGGTCAGCTAAGTGGTTATGAGCAAAAATTTGTCTCAAAGCGTTTTACCGCGGTAGGGGATACCGATAGTGAAATGGCTTTTTGTTGGATCATGGACAAAGTGGTTGAGGCATTTGGTGATACAGCTCCTGCTGATAGGCTAGCGGTTTATGATTATATTTCGACACTCGCCGATGAAATTCGCACATTAGGTGTGTTCAATATGATCTTAAGTGACGGTGAACACCTTATGAGTTATTGCAGCAATAACCTTTGCTATATCACTCGACGCGCGCCTTTTGGCAAAGCTAAGTTGATTGATACCGATGTGGTGATTGACTTTGATAAAGAGACCACACCTAACGATGTTGTCACGGTGATAGCCACAAGGCCTTTAACTAATAACGAACAGTGGAACGTATTAACTCCCGGTGAATGGAAGTTATTTAAAAAAGGTGAGTTAGTCAGCTCGTCCAGTTAATAACGGCTTACTGAAATAAAAAAGCTCGCTACGTTTGGTGTGGCGAGCTTTTAGAACTTGATACGCTGTAGCTGCGAAATTAGCCTTTTTCATTGCTAGGAACATCATGTAATTGAGCCTGTTCTGATGTTGATTCATCAATTGGCTTTACGGGGGCAAAATGATAATTAAGCAGTTTGATGTCGAGTTGTTTACTGCCTTTCTCAAAATGGGTTAAGCGGATAGGAAGGTAGCTAAGTTCTGGCGCCATCCAAAAGAAAGTCTGGCGTTTTTTGCTCTTGCGTACCACTTCAAACTTAATGGTTTGGTAGCTGCCACTGTCGATATTTACCCGTTCTTTGCCTACAATTTTAAAAGCGTAATCATCGACCTCGCCCTCTTTTACCATGGTGTAATGCAGTTCATCTTTATGGGCTTCCATGTCGAGTCTAAACTGTAACTGAACCATCAGCGGATCAAATAACTGGCTGTCATAAGGAAATTGGGTTCGCTCATCTTTGTATCGGCTATGGATAACATTTTGGCCTTTTGCAAAAGCGGCTTGCTCTCTAAAACTTGGTCCGGTGCCGGTGCGCTCAACTGAATAACGCATAGGCATCAGCTGATTATTACCCTCTAAAGTAAATTCACTGCGTATATGACGTTGGTCAGATAGCATGAGCAAGCCCACATCACTATCAAAACGGTATTGAAATAGGTTGCCGTCGGGCGCATCGAGGATATAGCGGGCGCGGCCTAGTTCAATACTGCCGTAATTGACTTGATACTCTGCAGTATGTGGTGTTAATGCTGTTGTATTGGCAAGACAAATATGACTGACAAACAGCAAGCTAGTAGCGAATAGAGCTGGTAACGTTTTTAACAAAGACAACTCCTTACAATCGAGGATGATTTGGCACTGGCCTAATTTTAATACAATATATTAATGACACTAGCATCTAAAATGGTAATGAAAGCACTAATGTTGCGATATCAGGTTGCCACTCATATTCAGACAACTTAACTTTGCCACGGTTCACTATAATGTCTTCGCTGCGCAGTCGCTGCATCTGTTCAATGAATGGCGAGCTATGTTCAGCAAATGATATTTTTCCTTGGCTATTAATCACTCTGTGCCATGGCAGGTTTAATTCATCGGGTGCTAACTTAAGCGCTTTTGAAACGTAACGAGCTCGCCCTGGTAAGCCTGCTAAGTCGGCGACTTTTCCGTAAGAACAGACTTTCCCTTCAGGGATCATAGACACAATATGCCAAATTTGCGTCATTGCTGAAGGCTTACTGCTTTTTTGAATCAAATCGAGTTCCTTTTATTACCGTAAGATTTAAACTTGAGAAGGTCAATAATCTTGCTCTATATGGCTCATATTTACGCTTATTAGCGTTACCAATGTTAATGGTTTGGTGGCGCTATCGTTCATGGTTAATGGGTTGTAATATAAAGTAAAAGCTCTTGCCGATACTTGGCGCTAAAGTAATAATAGCGCTTTTTTGACGGTAGATATAATGTCAGTAAAGAGGTTAAGTCATTTTCTGGGGGCTTTGTTATTACTCTCAGTTGCATCAGTCCCAGTTTTCGCAGGCGATTTTAGACATATTGCAGATCCATTAAATTTGAATGATTCGCTCTATGTTGGTTTTGATGGCGATGTGTTTAAGCTTGGTGGTAGCTTTGCAACAAGCCACCAAAAGTTTTCAGCCAATACCAATATTGGCGGCGATAAATGGCACTTAGGTTACCTTTACTCTACGCAGCAGGTAAATTTTAGAGCCTCTGTTGTTCATGGTAAAACTGATACACCCCAAGGTAAAGCCAGCCATTATCAGTACCAAATGGGACTTATGACCGAGCATCAGGGCTGGTTTTCAACCCAGGTATTTACAGAATTGGCGGTGAATCATTTAGCCGTTAAGTCATATAAAGACAGCACTGCTGCCAATGCCAATATGACTGTGTTAAAGGCGATGACTGAACATTGGTATAGTGAGTTTTACCTGCAGGGTAATGCCGGTGTTGACGGCGTTGAGCGCTATGAGGCGAGAAGTTGGCTAGCACTTGGTTATCAGATTAACCCACAATGGTCTTGGCTTGTGCGTTATCAGTATGATTGGGAAAAGCTTGATCGCTTTGAAAGCGAAGACACTCAGTGGGTGTTTGCGGTGCGCTCTCAATTTTAAATAGTGCGGTTGGTACGCTATGAGTTTTAACGTAGCATTAAGAAGCCCATGTTGATCTGATTAGACCGACATGGGCTTTTGGTTTTAAGCGCCGTTGAATAAGATTTATTGCTGGTTAACGCCTATTGAAAATTTGAGTTATCAATAGGCTTATCCTTGGGTATATTCGCAATAAGTGACAACCACTTACTTAAGGGTTAATGATTTAAGTCGCTTGAGCTACTGGCACTGCAGTATCATCTGCAGCTTCTGGTGTGGTACCAAACTTATGGAACAGTACTAAACCAAGTGCCGTTACCAAACCAAGTGCCCCTATGATGTACCACATCAGACCTGGGCGACCAGCGCCTTTGGCAACTTCTGAGTATAGGTAGCCAGATAGCGGGCCCGCCAGTAAGAATCCAATCGCTGAAGAGACAAAGTAGTAACCCATAAACATGGCTTTCTTGTCATTTGGCGCAAAGCTTGCCACATACTCTTGGCTTTTCGGTGATGCAACCATTTCGCCAATTGAGAATACCAAGATAGAGGTCAGCACCATTGCCCCGCCCATGATTGCGCCATGCGCCAGTCCGCCAATGGCAGTGCCTAAGGCGAGAATAATCGTGCCACCAACCAAAACGGGTAATGCTTGGAAACGTTCTACGAAACGACTGATCATCAACTGCATTATTACAATCGACAAAAAGTTAAGTCCAATAAGGTACTCAGGGTTAACTTGGCGATATTCACTTGCCCATGTTTGAGCATATTGCGCCGCAAGCGCAGGGTTTTGTGATATAGCATTTACCGCTTGGCTTATCTCAGCTGTTGGCACCATGACTTTTGTATGAACAAGTTCAAAGTAAGCTTGCTTAACGTTAACTGTCCCTGCAGCCACCTCATGGCTTAAGCGGGTTAATTCCGATTGCAGTAAACTCGTATCAACAGGGGCGAAAAACTGTAATAAGTCAGGGTAACCTGCGAGCATCATCACTAAATCAGATGTATCGACAAAGTCTCGAATGTAGATAGGTAAGGTAATAAATATCTGCTGATAGACCATCCACATACCGGATAGGATGAGTAGATAGATCACAAAGGGTTTGTTACCTAGACTGATTTTCTGCGCGTACCACGGAGCTTTGGGTTTTGTTGATGCTAGCTTGTCCCAGATGATATGGCCAGTGAACCAGGCTGCATAAATGATTAGGGTTGTCTCCCCCGTGATCCACTTGGCGCCATAGGACATTAAGATGATTAACGTACCAAAGAATAAAATGGCAAAGCGGGCGTTGCCAAGAACTTCTTGGATGTCTTGGAATACGGCTTTAAGAGGTTTACCTTTCTGCTGGCTTTGATCCGTAGGTTCTTTATAGAAAAAGAAAGCTGGAATAAAGTTAATTGCAATCCAAAATGATGACATGATAAACACCCAATCCCAGCTAATCGCTCTAACATAACCGGCAATGAAGGGACCTAAGAACCCACCGATATTGACCATCATGTAGAAGATCCCGAAGCCTAATCCCCTGTTTGTATCATCTGTTGTTCGGGCTACGGTGCCAGTGACCACAGGTTTAAAGCAGGCAGCTCCTACTGCGACCCCCATAAAGGCCACAAAGAATCCCATAAAGGTATCAACTTGGCCAAGTAGGTAGTAGCTGGGGCACATGATAGCGTAAGCCACTAAGAACATTTTCCGATAACCATATCGGTCGGCAAGTGCTCCAGTTAATACAGGGAATAAATAAAGGAAAAACGGGATCATACCTTGTAATAAGCCACGTTCTTGATCTGAAAATCCTAAGCCACCCTGATTTTGCGGTGAGGTCATATAAAGGGAGGATAGGGCGAAAAAGCCATACCAAGCAAGGCGTTCAAAGATCTCCATCGTATTGGCAACGAAGAATGTAGGGGGCAGTGCAGTGCGTCCTGCTTGTGTCATATTATTTTCCGTATATTTTATACATTTTGTTTTATGCTATCACATGTTGCGTAAATGTGGAGCTAATTGTTTAAATTAGCTGCTGGTGTATGTAGTGATTTGGGAGGCAATAGAGAAGATATACTGAAAGGGCTATTGAACTTAAATAGACTTAAATCGCCGCGGTAGTTGCCTTTGCGATTGTTTCGGTCATAATAGCGCGAATTTTTTTAGTTAACATTAGTGTGATAATGATATGGCTGTGCTAGACATTTTAACGATCCCCGATGAACGCCTTAAGCGTAAGGCGGTACCTGTAACAGATATTGAGTCTGTACAAGGTTTTATTGATGATCTTATTGAGACTATGTACGACACCGATGACGGTATCGGCCTAGCTGCAACTCAGGTTGGTAGTTTGCATGCTATTTTGGTTATCGACTTATCTGAAGAACGTGATCAGCCAGTAGTATTGATTAACCCAGAGATTATTGAATCGCGTGGTTCGTATCAAGGCGAAGAAGGTTGTTTATCTATCCCGGGTTATCGCGCTAAAGTCAATCGCCATGAAGGGGTTAAAGTAAGCGCATTAGATCGTCACGGTAAAACGTTTGAAATTGATACCGATGAATTTTTAGCAATCGTGTTGCAGCATGAAATGGATCACCTAAATGGTGTGGTATTTACCGACCATCTTTCTATGCTAAAACAGCAGATAGCCTTAAAGAAAGTTAAAAAATACAAATAGATGAGCAGTGTATTGCTAAGTTGCATGCAGGCTTAGATAAAACACTGTAGTACAATGAAGCGCACATCTGTAAGGTGCGCTTTTTTATGAGTGTTTCTACACCTTTAGCTGTTTCGGTATATACTCGCATCTTGTTACATTAAGAGTCAGGCCATTGCACGTCATATTACTAACCCATGAGCGAGAAGCAATCCGTCCAACGAATACGGGCAATATTGCACTGCAACAGTTCCCTGAATATTGTCAGCGGATCATGTGGTCACGGGTAACGCCATCACAGCTTTTATTAGATAAGTTAACTGAATCGACAACGGCGCTGTTATTCCCTGAGGTGGACTCAGCCGCTCTGTCTCAAGATGAAGGCTCGGTAAACACAGCTGTTGAAAGCAGTGCTTCTCAATGCCGAGCATCTCGAAACACAGATAAAGTACTAAAGTGGCCAGAAACAGTAGTGATTTTAGATGCGACTTGGCAAGAAGCCCGTAAAATGCTGCGCCAAAGCCCTTATCTAAAAACAGCTAACACTTTCTCTTTAAGCGATACGCCAGACTCACAGTTTAATCTCAGGCGCAATCAGGTTGAGGGAGGTTTGTGCACACTCGAATGTATTATTGAGCTATTTAAACAAGCTGAAATGACTGATGAGGCTCAGTTGTTGACCGAAAGGTTTATCGATTTTTGCCAGTTATCAGTAGATGATTAACTCATAAAAAAAGGCGCTATAAGCGCCTTTGTTGTATCGAGTGAAGTAAAGCTTAAAGTTATCGATATTAGCGAGTTAAATCACGGTTAAGTAAATACATAAGAAGTGAGATACCGCGCCACCTAAAACAAACAAGTGCCAAATAGCATGATTGAAGGGGATGCGTTTAGCGACGTAGAAAATGACACCTAAGCTATAAAAGAGCCCACCGCTTATCAATAAATTGAAACCTAAATCTGACATGTTGGCGATTAGCTCTTGCATCACCGTCACACATAGCCAACCCATCACTAAATACAAGACTAAGCTAAACACTTTAAAGCGGCCAATAAATAGGGTTTTAAACAAAATACCGCCAATGGCAAGTGACCAAATGGCAATTAATACCCAATTGGCGTCGCTGCTCGCCAGCGTAATCAATATCAACGGCGTATAGGTTCCGGCTATTAACAGATAGATGGCGCAGTGATCGGCAATTTTTAACTTATGTTTTACTAGAGGCGAAGTTGCATAGTGGTAAAGGGTTGAACAAAGAAACAGTAAAATAATACTACAGCAGTATACGACCACGCCGGTTAACTGAATAAAACTGAGGTGATCATAGCCTTTAAGCAGACATAAAATCAGCCCCACGATCCCTGCAAGTACGCCAATACCATGACTGAGGCTATTGGCTAGCTCTTCATTAGCACAATAATTAGCAGAGGTTATTTGTTTACTTGTTGGCTTATTCGTTGGCTTAGAACCTTGATTATCTGGAGCTGTCGCATGTTCTACTGGCATTATATAAATGACTTCTGGATTACCATAATTGTGGTCAGTGTAACATTTTAGATTGTAAAAGCTACAGTTTAAGCGAACACGTGTACGCTTAAATTGGCAATTCTTAAACTGACAACTCTGGACTGACACTCTTGAAATCAGTATCTCTTGGATGCTCCTGTGTTTAGTGTGCGATATTCAATGGGCTCCTCAGCCTAGCATAAATAACTAATGTGAACTTATTTAAGCTGAGATTGTTCTAAGCTGTTATCACTATAGGAAGAGTGTCTAATTAAGCACAAGAGTTAGGAAGAGCCAATTGAGAGCGACGCAGAAGTGGGAGGCCAAACGCGAGCAAATCGTTAACGCAGAAAAAAGTAAGCAACAGCAACGCCAAGTTCGATTCAACGGCTTGCTCATTATCTCCAGTGTCATACTATTACACCTTGTGGCTATCGTTGCGATAAACCAATTATGGACAGGCACAGCACTGGTAACTAAAAATGTGTCCGGCGCTAAAATTCAATCATATCTGTATCAAGTTCCTCAAAACGTCACTGAGCCAAAAGTCACAGATCAAAAAGTTATTGAGCAAGTAATAAAAACGGATATTGAGCTTGAAGTGAAAAGTGAAGTCACAGTAAAACCTGTCGTAAATCCAGAGATTGTTGCTGCTACTTCGCAAGAGAAAGAACTACAAGAGAAAGTGTGGCAAGAGCGTGAAACTAACAACGGGTCAATTAAGGTCAGTAAAACAAAGGACGCTATAACGAAAGGTACTATAACAAAGCAGGCTATGACAAAGGGCACTATAACAAAGCTGACAATAAAAAAGGCGAGTAACACAAAGGGCACGATAGCTCGCAGTGAGAATAGTCAGTATGAAAAGTTAAACTTAATTCCTACTCAAAATGCGAATTCAAGTTCAGGTCAAAATAGTAGTCAAAATTTAGCATCAAGCTCAAGCCTGTTTACGCAGTCTTACTTGGCCAAGCAACGAGCCAGCAAACTCGATGAACTCATTATAGACAAGGCTGATCAATATACTAAAAAGCGTTCCTTGAGTGAGATGGATGGCGACATGCAAGAGTTAGTTTTCCCTCAAGTTGATGAGTACAGCAAGGTGCTCACAACCAACCATAGATTAGATCCGAATCGCATCGTCAGGCAGGGTGATACGTGCTATCGCATTGTCCAAGTGCCAACGCAAATTAACCCTTTTGCAGAAAACCTGGGTTACCCATTTAATTGTGGTGGAGACAAGATAAAAAAAGCGATCAATGATGCGATTTCCGCACAACTAGATAAGCGAATGATAAGTAAAAAGGGATAAGTTTTAGTTGATAAAAATTCATCTATTTTAACGGAATTACCCATTTTACAAGTTAAAACTCATATGTAACAGTTGGTTATGGTTCTAATTTTTTGCTTGTTTATTCTAGTCTAATATCTACTTAAGCACTTGTATGTCACAAGTCGATAGGACTATACTGCCAGTTCATCTTGTCGGAGTGCCATATGGCTGAGACCGTTAATTCGGGATCCGTTGAACCTGATCAGGCTAGAACCTGCGAAGGAAACAAGCGAAATCATTGCAAAAATGTCTGTTTAAGACATGCTTAAGCAATGTTTCGAAGGTTACGTGTAGCTGGCGTTTATTGCCTTACTATCCGTTCAACTTTTCACATTCTCATTTCTCCTGACAAGCAACTTCATTTCTTTTTATAAAGTGAGTTTGCTAATGTCAAAACGCCGCGAAACCCGAGCTCAAGCTCAACAGTTTATTGATAACTTAAAGCCGCTACAGCACCCAAATTCTGAAAAAATTTACCTACAAGGTAGTCGAACAGATCTAAAAGTGGGTATGCGCCAAATACACCAAGCTGATACCCTAATTAGCGGCTCTGAAGCCAATCCTCTATTTGAAGCCAACCCTCCACTAAAAGTCTACGACTGCGCAGGTGCGTATTCTGATCCTGATGCAAAAATCGATGTGCGTAAAGGATTAGAAAAGTTCCGCGAGCACTGGATAGAAGAGCGCGATGATACCGAGCAACTTGCAGGTGTCAGCTCTGGCTTTACTCAGCAGCGCTTAGCTGATGACGGCTTAGACCACCTTCGATTTGAGTCATTATTACCACCTCGTCGCGCCAAAATAGGTAAATGTGTGACGCAGTTACACTATGCAAGGCAGGGCATTATCACGCCTGAAATGGAGTACATTGCCATTCGTGAAAACATGGCACAGGTAGAAGTACGAGACCCTATCTTAACGCAAAAAGATAAGGGGGAAAGTTTTGGCGCAGTGATTGGCGAGCCGATAACCGCTGAATTTGTTAGACAAGAAATTGCCCGTGGCCGAGCTATCATCCCTTTAAATATCAACCACCCAGAAGCTGAGCCTATGATTATTGGGCGTAATTTTTTGGTTAAAGTTAACGCCAATATTGGTAACTCTGCGGTGACATCGTCAATCGAAGAGGAAGTTGAAAAGCTTGTTTGGTCGACGCGTTGGGGCGCTGACACCGTGATGGACTTGTCGACGGGACGTTATATTCATGAAACCCGTGAATGGATTATTCGTAACTCACCAGTGCCAATTGGTACGGTACCAATTTATCAAGCGCTTGAAAAAGTAAACGGCGTTGCAGAAGATCTAAATTGGGCAACCTTTCGCGATACCTTGATCGAACAAGCCGAACAAGGCGTAGACTACTTCACTATTCATGCTGGTGTGTTACTGCGTTATGTACCAATGACGGCAAAACGTTTAACGGGCATCGTGTCGCGTGGCGGTTCAATCATGGCCAAATGGTGCTTGTCACACCATAAAGAAAATTTCCTTTATGAACATTTTCGTGAGATCTGTGAGATCTGCGCCGCATACGATGTATCACTGTCGCTGGGGGACGGTATGCGTCCGGGATCTATTGCCGATGCAAACGATGAAGCGCAGTTTTCGGAATTAGAAACCTTAGGCGAGCTGGTGAAAATTGCGTGGGAATATGATGTGCAAACCATTATCGAGGGACCAGGTCATATTCCAATGAATCTCATCAAAGAGAATATGGATAAACAGCTTGAGCTGTGTGATGAAGCGCCATTTTATACGTTAGGCCCGCAAACAACAGATATCGCGCCGGGTTACGATCACTTCACCTCAGGTATTGGTGCGGCAATGATCGCTTGGTATGGCTGCGCCATGTTGTGTTATGTCACGCCAAAAGAACATTTAGGCTTGCCGAATAAAGAAGATGTGAAACAAGGACTTATTACCTACAAAATTGCAGCTCATGCTGGCGATGTTGCAAAGGGACACCCTGGCGCGCAAATTCGTGACAATGCTTTATCAAAAGCACGTTTTGAGTTTCGCTGGGAAGATCAATATAACCTTGGTTTAGATCCTGATACAGCGCGTGCTTATCATGATGAATCTTTACCTCAAGAGTCTGCCAAAGTGGCACACTTTTGCTCCATGTGTGGCCCAAAATTCTGTTCGATGAAGATCACTCAAGAAGTCCGTGATTATGCCGCCGCTCAAGAGCGTGAACAACAGGTTAGCAGCATCGATATTAAATCGGATGCTGAATATCAATCATACACAGTGAGTGAAACGACTGTTGTTCGTGAGCAGGGCATGGCACAGATGTCGGCTGAGTTTAAAGCCAAGGGGGCGGAACTCTACCATGAAGCCGCTGAAAAAAAGCGTGATGTGGTGCTAGAGGATTAGTCATGAAAAATGCTCCCCATAGTTGGCCTGACAAGCGTCCGATAGTGTGGACGATTGCGGGTTCAGATAGCGGAGGCGGCGCGGGTATTCAAGCGGATCTGGCAACCATGTCAGATCTCGATGCCCATGCGTGCAGCGTTATCACTGCTGTGACAGCGCAAAGCTCGGTGACGGTGTCGTTGGTGGAGGCGGTATCCGCGCAAATGTTACGCTCTCAGCTTGATACTTTGCTAGCAGACCTGCCGCCAGCTGCGATTAAAATCGGTTTACTGGCAGACCAGTCACAAATTACTGCGTTAGCGTCATGGCTTAGCACTCAACAAGCGAGTTGGCTTAAAGTCGGTATTAAGGTTCCTGTTATCTTAGATCCCGTGATGGTAGCGACTTGTGGTGATCAACTGGCAAATAATGCCAGGCTAGACTTTAGTCCTTTCAAAGGGCTGCTAAATTTAGTCACTCCCAATAACGCTGAGCTTGAGGTGCTAGCGGGGCACACACTCGATGATATTGACGCATGTATCGTAGCGGCTAAAACGCTTGCTGATATGCTTGCAACATCAGTGCTGGCAAAAGGCGGAGATAAAGGCCCAAGTTGGTGTCAACAGCAGGCTAATGACTTACTGATTTGTCGGGATGTAGATGGCATATCCAAGCAGCATCAGTGGCAAGGCTTTTGGTTATCGAGCATAAGAGAAATCAGCGGTAATAATCATGGTACTGGCTGCACCTTATCATCAGCTATCGCTGCTGTGATGGCTCATGGTTTTGTGCTTAATGATGCCGTTGTAGTGGCTAAAGCCTATGTTAGTGCAGGCCTGCGTTTGAGTTATCAACCGGGGAAAGGCCCCGGCTGCCTAAAAAGAACGGCGTGGCCAAGGGAGAGCAACTTATTCCCTTATATCAAACAAGTCACCGAGCAAGACCACTTACCCTGTTCATTGGCTAATAATGAGCTAACCAGAGAAGGCGAGCTCAATGGTTTTAAAAAGATTAATGCAGCTTTGGGCGTGTACCCGGTTGTAGCAGATGTGGTTTTACTCGAAACGCTGTTAAAAGCTGGAGCGAGAACTATACAACTTCGGCTAAAAGATCCCAAAGAGCTTGCATTGAAGTCTCAATCTTTGGAGCAGCAGATAATTCAAGCCATTGCGCTGGGGCGTGATTACCAGGCGCGAGTGTTTATTAATGATCATTGGTTACTAGCGATAAAGCATCAAGCGTACGGTGTGCACCTGGGTCAGGAAGACTTAATGGACTGTGATCTTAAGCAGTTAGCTGAGGCGAATATGGCACTTGGTTTGTCTAGCCATAGTTATTTTGAGATTTTGCTCGCTAAGCAGCACAACCCGTCCTATATCGCTTTTGGTCATATATTTGCTACATCGACCAAGGTGATGCCCTCTACACCGCAGGGGCTAGCAAAGCTTGCAAGGTACGTGTCATTGATGAAGGGGGAGCTGCCCATCGTCGCGATAGGGGGGATAGATGCCTCAAGGCTTGAAAGTGTTAAGGCGACTGGCGTAGATGATATTGCTGTTGTACGGGCTTTGACTGAAGCAGAAGATCCAGCGTCCGCATTTAACACGTTAACCCAAGCATGGCATGAGTCGGTATGACGGGAATATCAAAATGACAATGACCAAAGGGGTATGCAACGCGTTAAGCGATAGCGACTTTCTGCAATATTCACGGCAGGTCCTACTACCCGAAGTGGGTGAGACTGGACAGGTCTCACTGGCTAATGCGCATGTTGCCGTAATCGGTATTGGAGGGTTAGGTAATTTAGCTGCTCAGTACCTAGCCGCTGCAGGCGTTGGCCGCATAACGCTGGTGGATGGTGATGAGGTTGAGTTATCAAACCTTCCACGGCAGCTGATATTTACGGTCAGCGATATTGGGTATAAAAAAGCGCGAGTGGCACAGCAAAAGCTTGGCCAAGCATACACTCACGTCAAGTTAAAGGCCGTTACTGAACACTTGATGAAAAACAATATCAAGCAAGTGCTTAACACAGATGTTGGCCAATATGATCTATTACTTGATTGCAGTGACAACTTTGATACCCGCCAATTGATTAATGGGTTTGCAATGAGTCATGAGTTGCCTTTGGTGTCAGCTTCGGCAGCACACTTTCAAGGACAACTACTGCATATAGACCAGCAATATAGCCCACAATCTGGTTGTTATCACTGTCTATTCCCTGCAGATATGCAAGTTAGTCAAAGCTGTCAAACCGTGGGGGTATTAGGACCTATGGTAGGCGTACTGGCATCGATGCAAGCTTTGATTGCACTGCAACAGTTATTAGGTTGTAGAGAGACCGTCGGTAAGTTATTTCGTTTCGATGGTAACCAATTTAGCTGGCGAGAAGCGACGGTTCCACGCAATAAAGACTGTTCAGTATGCCGTATTAAAACCGTCAATTATTAACCGTTGAGTATTAGGCGAGAAATCTTAATCGGGAAGTTTTAATTGGGAAGTATTAGGCGATAAGTCTTAACCGGAAAGTATTAACCGAGAATGATTAGCCTCGAGCTCAATTTTGTACAGCGAGGGGCTAATCTGTGGAGCAATTTTATGCAGCAAGTTAATAATAATGATGAACAGAAAGACTGCCGTGGCATTTCAATCAGTATCAATGATGAAGTTAAGCAGCTCGCTAACCACACAACACTACAGGCTGTGATCGAAGCTTATAGTCTGGCACAAGGCATTGAGATAAAGGCGATAGCGGCTGCGCTTAACGCAGAGGTTGTACCTCGACAAAGCTGGCCTATTACGCAGTGTAAAACAGCCGATAAACTAGAACTCTTTTCTGTCGTAGCCGGAGGCTAAAATGTTAACGATTGCAGAACATCAATTTGAATCACGATTATTTACCGGTACAGGTAAGTTCGTTGGGCCAGAAACCATGTTGGCCGCCATTGAAGCATCTCAATCCCAACTGGTGACACTGGCGGTTAAAAGACTGGATCTTAAGACTGGCAGCGACAATATATTAAAACCATTGTTAGACAGTGGCGTAAAACTTCTACCTAATACGGCAGGGGCTCGCAACGTCAAAGAAGCGATTTTTGCGGCCCATCTGGCGAGAGAGGTGTTAGGCACTAATTGGATTAAGCTTGAGATCCACCCTGACCCTAAGTATTTAATGCCAGATCCTATCGAAACCTTAGAAGCGGCGCGGATTTTATGTGAACAAGGCTATGTGGTTTTGCCATATGTTCATGCAGATCCAGTGCTTTGTCGACGTTTAGAAGAGGTGGGCTGCGCTGCAGTGATGCCACTGGGTAGCCCGATAGGATCAAATCAGGGATTAGCCACCGAAACCTTTTTAAAGATCATTATTGAGCAAGCTAAAGTACCAGTGATTGTTGATGCTGGAATTGGCGCACCGTCACAAGCCACTCATGCTATGGAGCTGGGGGCCGATGCAGTGCTCGTTAATACTGCGATTGCCAGCAGTTCTGATCCTGTTGCCATGGGGCGCTGCTTCGCACAAGCGGTAAATACCGGCAGACAAGCCTATATGGCAGGGCTCGGCGCAGTGAGTCATCAAGCACATCACACCAGCCCGTTAACAGGGTTTTTAAATGAATAACCAACGTCAGAAAAATCCTCAAACAGAGCAGCAAAAAAGTTTTGTTGATGTGTTTAAAAAGCTGTCTCGCTCAGAGCTTAAGCTGAAACTCTATTCGCAAACCGCAAACGATGTTGAGCGGGCGTTGCATCAGGCTGCGGGTAATTTAGATAGTTTATTGGCACTATTATCACCCGCTGCAGAGCCTTATCTTGAGCAGATGGCGCAGCTGTCGGCGGCACTCACTCGGCAGCGCTTTGGTGCAAGTGTCGGCATGTATATTCCGCTTTACCTATCTAATCTTTGCGCCAATGAATGTGATTACTGTGGCTTTACGATGAGTAATAAAATTAAGCGCAAGGCCTTGTCTAATGATGAGGTGTCAGATGAGATGCGCTTAATTAAAGCTATGGGATACGATTCTATTTTACTGGTATCGGGTGAGCACGAAACTAAAGTAGGACTAGATTACTTTAAACAAGTTCTGCCTTTGGTTCGTGAGCAATTTAGCCACGTGGCCATGGAGGTACAGCCGCTTGACGAGCAAGATTACCGAGAGTTAGTGAGTGAGGGGCTTGATGCGGTGATGGTGTATCAAGAAACGTATAACCCTGTGATTTATGCCGAACATCATACTCGAGGAAAAAAGAAGGACTTTGTGTACAGGCTTGAATCACCCGATAGAGTCGCTCGGGCTGGGGTTGATAAAATCGGATTAGGTGTGTTGTTAGGCTTAGATGATTGGCGTTTTGATGCATTGTTAATGGGGTACCATCTCGATTACCTAGAGAAAACCTATTGGCGAAGTCGTTACAGTATCTCTCTGCCGAGACTCAGACCTTGTACTGGCGGGGTGTCACCTAAAGTGGAATTAACAGACAAAGGCTTGGTACAGATGATCTGTGCTTTTCGTTTGTTTAATCAGCAGCTAGAGATCAGTTTATCGACACGAGAAACGCCTAAGCTTCGAGATAATTTGTTCGGACTCGGTGTGACGAATGTTAGTGCGGGCAGTTCAACTCAGCCTGGCGGTTATGTTGAACCTAATACTGAGCTCGATCAGTTTGAAATTAGTGATGCACGGACGCCACAAGCCGTTGCTAACGCCATGCTGCAACGTGGAGTTAACCCGGTTTGGAAAGACTGGGAAACAGGTTGGTGATGGCGGTCTAAATATATAGATGGTACATATTGGTAGCACATATAGGCAAGATGAATAATTTGAGCTTGTTTGATATATCAGTTTAGGTAAGTTATTCATTAGCCAAGTGCATAGTCATATGGAAGCGACATAAAAAGGATTTACCATGAGTTGGTTTAAACATCATAAAACCCTTGAGCTAAGTGGTCATCAAGTTAAGTTCGATTACCATAGTTTATCGGGAACATTAAGGGTGAGCTGTGAAGGCAATATCGTGTTTAAAAAGTTCTTATGGCTGCCTTATAAGCGCTATTCTGTGACGTTTGCTAAGCAAACGTATCAGATTAAAGCCTTATTGCTTCCGATTAGTAACATCGGTGTATTCCAAGATAAGCAGGTGATTTGTCGAGAGCTATTTCCTAAGTTAAAACGTTACACCCTGATCACTTTTACCTTGAGCTGCATTAAACGGCTCGCTATGGTGTTTGCCTATGCGCTGAGTTGATTAGACTCACGTCTTAACAATAAGCCATTACGATAAAGCTGTGCAGCAGACAGTGTAAATGCCGCTTTTTCGCTAGTGGAATACTTCACTAGCAATTAGCTGTGGAGCATAAGCTGTACTTTGGTACTTTGTCATTTAGAAGGTGGTTTGGTTAGAGCTGCTTTTTAAGTACTTCATACACATTTGATGGCGTGATAGGTTTGGCTATATAGCCGTCAGCACCAATCCTTAATGCAAGGTTTTCATCAGACTGTTCCGAAAGGGAGCTCACGATAATGACGGGTAGCATAGAGGTTTGTGGATCTTCTTTTAAATCTTTCAGTACCTGATAACCGTTTTTACCCGGCATCATAATATCTAAAAAGATAACATCTGGGCGCTGGATATTGGCAATATCAGTAACATCATCACCTGAATTAACGGTTGTGACTTGGTAGTCATCGCCTAAGATAGATAATAAAAGGCTTGAGCAGACAGGATCGTCATCTACGACCAGTATTCTCGCTTTTTTCATTAGAGATCTCCTCGCAAGATTGCGCTATTTCCAATTTCTTGTATTTATGTGATAACCGTATCATTTTAGTGACTTAAAGGCTATTTCTAAGATTAGCAGAACAATGAATCTTTATTCATCGATTGGGTCAATGATTGTTAGCGGTCTGTTTTTTATACAATTGGTATAAACTGTACTTCTTTAAATTTTTGCTTGATAATTGTGCTACTAATTGTTTGCTATGGAGAAAATAATGCAGATCCCACCGAGTATCATTTCTGGGCACAATGGATTTCAAGCGGCGCAGACAGACTTAACCCAAGCGACGATTGATGTTGCCGGTGCGAGCCAATCAGTTGCAGGCACGACGACGGTTGACAATGTCAGTATGCCAAGCAGTACAACGCAAGCATTAGTTGATGCAACTCAAGCGGTGATTCATGCCCAGGCGTCGGCTGAGGTGATCCAAATAGCATCAGATATGATAGGCAGCTTGATTAATATCAAGGTGTAATATCGTAATATCTAGGTACTAGATTAAGCTGCAGTATCAAGGCGTAATATTAAAGTGCAATGACATTCACCACATCTGACCTCCAGGGATGGAGGAAATGTCTTATGTATGTTGGGAACATACTAGACGATGTGGTCTGCAAGGAGTGAAGCGCATAGTAATTCTACGTTTAAGCTCGTTAACACAGTATCAGAGCCGCTAAAACTCGCCATTCTGGAGCGTTTTTGGTTGCCTACTTCTGCGTTGAACAACTTCTTATACTGATTGGTATAAGGGGTGGCGATTTAATTGCGTTAACATGCGGCGTCCGTCGGTTTCAACATGTCGAAGAAAAGCCTGTGCAATCTCGGTTTGCCTTTTCGACTTCAACCACAAAAAATACCAATTTGAGTTAATCGGTAATGAGTTAACCTTGAGCTGCGTTAACCCCGCATTACCACCAAACACGAGTGTATGGGCAGACAAAATACTGATCCCTAAGCCTGCCATGACCGAATGCTTGATGGCTTCATTACTCTCGATAGTCATTTTAATATTTAAGTTAACCCCTTGCTTCTCCATAAAATGTTCGATGGCTAAACGGGTACCAGAACCGTTTTCTCGCATTAAAAAGGGTTCTTCACTGAGTTTATCGAGTGATAACGATTTTAGCTTCGAAAATGGATGGTTTTCATGAGCGATAGCAACTAAGGGGTTATTAAAAAACTCAATACTTTCAGTGTTGAGATCCGCTGGAGGATGACTAAACACGTAGAAGTCATCAACGCCTTGCTTTAAACGCTCGATAATTTGTTGTCGATTGCCCACATTTAGCTGTACATCGACATTGGGATACCGTTCGCAAAATGGCCCCAATAAGTGAGGGATAAAATATTTTGATGTGGTGACGACTGCTAGCCTTAACGTTCCCGATTTCAGCTCGCCTAAATCGGATAGTGAACTCTCGAGTCGTGCGAAACTACCCAGTACCTCGGTCGCGGTTTTAACCACTTCAAGACCCGCTTCGGTAAAGACGATTTTACGGCCAATGACATTATACAAAGGCAAGCCTATAACCTCTGCTAACTTCTTTAATTGCATCGAGATTGTCGGTTGAGTTAGATGCAGGTTCAGGGCTGCACCGCTCACAGTGCCAGAGTCATATACAGCCAGTAATATTTCTAACTGTCTTAGGGTCCCCATATGGGCTTGCAAACGTAAAGACATAATTTGAACTTTATAGTTATTTATCTATATATAAACATGATAACATCTATTTTCATATATAAAACAATTCTGGCACACTGCGCAACATCGCACCCAATCTATTACTTATTCATTAGCTGTTGCGTTCCCTTTTTATGTGTCGGTAGGCATTCCTACTTATGCATTGTTCACATTATGGTTAACCAATAAAGAGGTAATTATGGAACCTGTCAAAGTCGCTATTATCATGGGGTCACAAAGTGACTGGCCAACGATGAAAAATGCCACTCTAGTCCTTGAAGAGCTCGGTATTAAGTATCACGCTCAAGTGGTATCTGCACACAGAACACCCGAGCGTTTGGTTGAATTTAGTCAGCAAGCTGCAAGCAATGGAGTCGAAGTGATTATTGCTGGTGCGGGTGGTGCTGCGCATTTGCCTGGCATGACAGCTGCCATGACCCATCTACCTGTGATTGCGGTTCCTGTATCAAGTAAAGCGCTTAAAGGTATGGACAGCTTATTGTCGATAGTACAGATGCCAAAAGGTGTGGCTGTCGCGACGCAAGCCATTGGTGATCCCGGGGCGTATAACGCAGGGCTCATGGCTGCACAAATATTGGCATTGGCAGATAAAGCGCTAACTAAGCGACTTTGTGATTGGCGCGCCACGCAAACAGCGGGTGTACCGCTGGAGGTTGAATAATGCATATTGCCATTATTGGTTGCGGTCAGCTTGCGCGAATGATGGCGTTATCGGGTTTGCCTCTGGGGATCAAATTTAGCTTTATTAATGATACCGGAGCCAATACTGATACGGCTTGTGTAAATGGTCTTGGTAAGATCTTGAATTGGTCTATTGATGATGATGTGAATCAATTATATGCCGCTCTTGGACATCCTGATGTGGTCACTGTTGAAAAGGAGCAAGTTGATTTAAGTTTGTTAACTGCGCTATCAGCACTTTGCACTACCAGTCCAAATGTTGACAGTGTTGCTCGTTGTAAGAGCCGTATCGCCGAAAAGCAGTTGTTGTCTGAGCTACATATACCTTGCGCCGCTTTTTCTCATGGTGAAAGTATCAACGAGCTTGGTACGCATCTAGGCTTCCCCTTGGTTATTAAGTCGCTCGAAGAAGGGTATGACGGTAAAAACCAATGGGTGATCAAAACTCAAGATGATCTTGATTCGGTTGCCACTCACCTGGTGCCAGACTCTTATTTAGCTGAGGAGTGGATCGGTTTTGAACGTGAAGTATCAATTATTGGTGCAAGAGATAAGCAGGGAAACATTACTTGCTATCCATTAACCGAAAATCGCCATGATAATGGCATTTTAATTGCGTCGACGGCACCAGCTGAAAACCTTACACCTGCAATGACAGCCGCTGCAGAGGATTACTTTAGGCGTATAACCCATCATTTAGATTATGTTGGTGTGCTCGCTATAGAGTTATTCGTGGTTAATGGAGAGTTACTGGTAAATGAGCTAGCGCCAAGAGTTCATAACAGTGGCCATTGGACACAGCTTGGTAGTCAAACCTGTCAGTTTGAAAATCATATCCGAGCAATTGCGGGGCTGGTACTAGGCGAGAGCCGGGTTCAAGGTAAGGTGGGGATGCTTAATCTATTGGGTACAGCTAAACCGCCACTGGATAGCATTACTGCCACTTCCAGTCTGCACTGGTACAATAAGGTCCCTAAACCTAACCGTAAGCTTGGTCACGTTAACTTTAGCGCTGATGACTATAGCGGCTTGAAACAACAAATGTTACAAGCACAAACACAGTTAGACATTAATCGTTAAATGAGAGTCAGATTAACCTGAGTGTTTCTCGTTAAGAGGCCAGCCCTAGGGTTGGCCTTTATTTTTAGTCATATCGATACAATCTTCTATCACCTGATGATGCCTTTTGATTAGCGACTCCAGTAACTCACTTGCTGGGCCCTGTTTATCTCTATTTGGGATCACTAAACTGAGTGTAACTTTACGCTTACTTGAACCTTTGAGATTTAATTTAACTAGCTGATTATTTTCAATGTACTGTTTAACTTGGTGCTCTGGAACCCAGCAAAATCCGATATTTCTTTCTAAAATGGTAATGGCTTCATGAAAATTACTCACCGTCCAGCGCTGCTCAGCCTTGAGCCAACCAAGTTCGCTCAGTGGAGTAAGACTCGTGTCTTTAATCACGATTTGTAAATGCTGAGCCAGAGTTTGATCATCTTCGATGACTTTCATCTGTGCCAGTGGGTGAGAAGGGTGGCAAACCAATAACAAATCGATATCTAATAATGGTTCAGCTAAATAGCCTTTAGGTGGTGGGCCACCACAAATGGCTAAATCAACATTTTGTTCGCTAATCTGTTCCGTCGTTCCAGTAATAACGGTATCGAGCACAGTGACTCGTGTCCCACGGCTTACAGGCAGAAAATCGCTCAGAGCAGCAACTAGGTGTTCCATTGGGTAGATAATTTCACGGGCAATGGTTAAGGAAGGCTCCCAGCCAGTTTCTAGGTTGTTCGCTAACATCTCTAGCTCATTGACTGATTGAGTAATGTGTCTTGAGCGACGTAATAACACTTCTCCACATTCGGTTAAGTAGGCTTTGCGTCCTTTAACTTCGAGTAATTGCACGCCAAGCTGAAACTGTAATTTGGCAACAGCATGGTTAAGCGACGATTGGCTTTTATTCAGTTTTTCGGCAGCTTGTGAGTACCCGCCAAAGTCGACGACAGCTTGCAGTATACGCCACTGCTCTAAGGTTGATTTTGCTCTATCCATAATCACTCAAGACTCGTGAAATCCGCTTTATGTGCTAGTTGCAATGGGCAGATAACAAAGCCTTTAAGAGCTTTGTTATCTGTTATCCCTATTTTTTAATTGGTGTGACCTGCTTTGGCAAATATTTCTTAGTTGCCTTAAGCTCAGATAGATAAGGTCCTTTGTGTAAATTTTCAGGCCAATCGAGTAGCATCATTGCCAGTACATTTCGATGCTCACCGATAACAAGATCTGGATTGCCTCGTGGTGATGGAATGATCTGCTCCTGAGTATTGTAGGCATTAATAATATGTTGTTGGGTCTTTTTAACAACAGGATGATTCGGCTTTCCTGCAAGTAAAAAACTGATGCCTACTTCAGCGATAATGTCATCTGTAGCATCTTTTAAAATGCGGTCAATATTGTTCTCGAAGTGATCTAAAATCCAAGCAAACTCCTTCGGATCGACATTGTGCTGATAATACTCACTGTCGGCAAAGATAAAGTGGGTCATACCATAGAGTTTATTACGGTACTGTTTTTTATTTAATTTTGCGTCTTGATTATCAGGGTAGACCTCAATAAAGGCTTTTTTATAGTCCGCTAAATAGTCGCCAACACCTATCTGTTTTGCCCAATACACATAGTTAACAAGCTGAGCTGCCCAGGTTTCTATCATGGCTTTATCGGTTAGGCCTGTTTTTAAGTCAGCCTTTTTTAAAACCGCCGTTAATTTATCGTGGCAAGGGCCGTCAAAACCAAACTCATTGATCCGGCTTGAGTAACGAAGTAGTACGTCGGTATAAAAGATAAATTCAGGAAAAGATTGTAGTGCTTTTTTACGGGCTTTAGCTCGTGGGCCTTTACCTAGTACAGATATGGCTTGTTCTGCTTGTTCGCTAATGAAGTCAGGCTGATCTAGGTTACAAGCATAGAAGGCCTGCGCTTCGGTGACGACATAAAGATCAACCAGCGCTGAATTGGCATATTTGGGATCTCCGGTCATGCGGTATTGGCGAATACCGTAATGGCCCTGCACGCGAGGAGGCAATTCAAATAGGTGCTCTTCGAGATTACTTTTGATCCCTTGATACACTTGAGCCTTAGTTGACTCTGTAACAGCAAGGTCTGCGGCTAAACTATTGGCGCAAAATAGTGCAGCGGCGAGGGTGCTGATCTTGAGGATTGAAGGCATGTTGAGTCCTTTTGATAAGTGAGTCATTAGTCACTGGCTCACCTAATAACTGCTCAAAAATGCTAGCAATGTCATTAGCTGATTCATTAACCACTAAATAATCGAATACAAGTTTCTGATTCTGACAGTCTTTTGTCGAATGGTAAATATAGTTAGCCACTGCTTTTTGCCAGATTTTTTGGTAATAAAGCGGCCCTTCAAATACAAGGGCGCTAAACGTATAAGCTGCGTCATCGACTTGATCCCATTGGGCTGCAAAGGCTTGCGTAAATGCTTGGTTAAGATCGAATTTAAGAGGGCTGTTAGCCGCTAAATAGGTATTGATAGCCACTTTAGCCCTAAATATGTGTAGCTGTTGGGCATATTGCAGCAATACCGACTCTCTACTGTCTTGCTTTAATTCTGGTAGAAGTTGACTCTTAAGGTACTGTTGTAACCATAGCGTGTCGATTTGAGCGGTATCTTGAGTTTCCCCGATGGTATTTGGCAGATAAAATTTCTGTCCACTTGCCAGTTGGGTGATGATGCTTGCCACCGACTCAATCACAGCGCTTTGCTGCTGATAAGTTTTAAGTTCAGGTTTTACTATCAACTCGAACTGACCAAATTGTTGGCCTACCACTAGCTGTCGAATTGGTTTTACTCGGGTTTTATTACCTTCAGTTAAATAGATATCCCCCAGAAGACGCCCATCTAACCAGACTCGATACAGCTTTTCATTAACAGCTGTCATTGTAATCGAAAATGTTTGTAATGCATCTGCTAGCAGCTGAAGTAACTGCATCGATGCCATGGTGTTAACCGGGGTAGGTGTCGCCTTTGATAAAGTTAAGCCAAGATCCCAAGGAGCAATATTGATTGCTTGAGTTTGTGTTTGTAGAAACTGTTTGACTAATTCTGGTGTCGACAACCATTGCTGGTGCAACACCTCGTGACTGTAATCGCTAAACCCATCGAGCTCGGCTTGGTGCTGACGTAACTCAGTGATTAAATTTAACGAACTGTAATTTTTATGCGATGCACGGGCCTGATAGGCTTGCCAAACACGTTTTCTGCACTGCTCACTTGGTTGTTGAATTAAATAGTTTGCCAGTGAACCGTTAAAGTCTGTTGCTGGCTCAACTGAAGCCAGTTTACAGTCGTTATTAAAGAAATTAAGGCTAAGGGATTGACTGCTAATGCCTTGTTTAAAAGCCGCTTGAGCAGTATGTAACTGAGCCTTGTATTTAGGGCGCTCGGTATTTTTAGCGAGGCGATTTATTCGCATCACTAGAGCTTGAATCGCGGGATCGTGACTATCAGCGAGTTTAAATCGTGTAGATTGAAATTGCGTGGATTGAAAGTATAGGGCTAATTCATCGGCTAAATATAACTGACACTGAAGTAACAACTCCCGATCTGTATAAGAAAGAGGAAATTGCCGGTAGTACTTAATTCTATCGTTGATATTAAAAAATCCGATGAAATCACGTTCAAGCTCAATAGCTTGTGTATTACTATCGTATTGAGGAACGGATGTTTTATCAGAGTGAGTACTGGATTGCTGGGCGGGGAAATTATAGCTTAGGCACTGCTCTACTAAGATCGGGATAGGCGACACGGCAGCATGAGCTGCCGTGTTGAACCAACAGATAACAATGAAAAGCGGACTAAAAAGCCATTTAACGTGTTTAGCTGTTGGCACTGAAATGTATTTTTGCATATGCCACGCGTTCTGCCACTGTCATGTTATGGTTGCCCATACTTTCAACATGACGTAGGTTTGGCAAAATACCACGGCCATTTGCGATTTGAATGGCAAGACCTGGGCGGGCATTAAGCTCTAGCAAAAGTGGGCCTTTGTTTTTATCCAGCACCATATCGGTTCCAAGATAGCCAAGCTCCGACATTTCATAAGCCATAGATGCAGTATGCAGCAGGGTATCCCACTGCGGGACAGCAATTGAGATCAACTTCTTTTGCGTATCAGGGTGAAAGTCAACGGGCTGATCGAACTGCACAGCATGTAAACCTTTGCCTGTTGCGATGTCGATCCCCACGCCCACTGCGCCTTGGTGTAGATTTGCTTTACCGTCTGACGCTGCAGTCGATAGGCGTAACATTCCCATGATGGGAAAGCCTTTAAAGATGATCAGACGAATATCTGGTACACCTTCGTAAGAGTAGCCATCAAATACAGGGTCAAATTGGATCAAGCCCTCAACAATGGCGACATCTGGCTTTCCACCAAGAGAAAATAGCCCACTGAGCACGTTTGATACATGTCGATAGACTTCTGAAGGCGTGACTTCTTGACCATTTGGCTTGTAGTAACGACCATGTTCGACTTTAGTGACAACCAAAATCCCTTTACCGCCAGATCCCTTCGATGGCTTAATGACAAAGCCGTCTTTGTCATTAACCATCGCAGGAATATCGGCAATCTCATGTTGCTCTGACACTGTACCGATTAAATCCGGTACCGCAATATTGTTTGCAAGGGCTAATTGCTTGGTAGTTAATTTGTCATCGACTCGTTTGTAGTACTTACGTGGGTTATAGCGACCAATATAGTCGATATTACGCTTGTTCATACCAAGCACACCGTTGTGCTTTAAGGCTGAAGGGTTCGCTAGAAACATTACTTTTCTCCAGCTAAAGGCTTGAAGCGTTTAAGCTCAAGTAAGCGATATCCAGTGTATTGACCCATTAGTAACACTAGCGCCAAGATCACCAAGTGAATACCTAAGAAGTTAAATACCCAATGCTGTACCCAAGTCGCGCTCATCGCTAAGTAAGCCAGTGTGGCAACAAACAGACTGCCGCCGCCTTGTATGACCACTTCTTTAGGACCTTCTTCTTCCCAAAGGATAGACATTCTCTCAATGGTCCATGCCAAAATAATCATTGGGAAGAAGGTAATGGTTAATCCCTCACTCAGTCCGAACTTATAAGACAATAGAGTAAATAAACCAATAATACCGATAACAACAATGATCACCGCAGAGATCCGCGATATGAGCAAGAGGTTGAGCTCCGACAGATATGAGCGGATCATCAAACCAAAGGCGACAATCAGTAGGAACCCAATCAATCCGGTTATGAGGGTGGTTTGAATGAATGCTAAAGCAATCAATACTGGCATAAAGGTGCCAGAGGTTTTGATGCCAATGATGACGCGAAGGAACACAACCATTAATACGCCAATCGGTATTAACAAAATGCCTTTAAATAGGCTCTGCTCTTCTAGGGGTAACTGATAAAGAGAAAAATCTAAAGCGTTATCATTTTTCATGACATCAATAGCAGTGGCTAAAGCAGAACGAGTATCTTGCAACATTGAGAAGTTAACTTGTGAGTTAACACCGCCGATAACATCAAGTACCGATGTGCCTGTTCGGTCCCATAGCAGTAAGTTATCAGGGCGACCTTGGCTGCCATCTTCGGCATTAAACAGATGCCATTGACCGTCATTGTACACTTCAACAAAGTTAGACAATTGTTGCCTACGGCGTTGATCTTCAAGATAAAGACCGCTAACTTCTTTCGCTGGGATCCCTTTGCTGTGCAGCATTCTGATGAAGAGTTTACTTGGCGAGTTACTGGTTAGTAGCAGCTCTATGTTCTGGCTACGTTCATTGGCATTTAAATCTTTATTTAGCTGCTGTGCAAAAGAAAGATTGGTCGCGCTTTTAGACCAAACCTCTTCGATAGCTTGCTCTGCCGCAGCTTGTTCTGTCGCAGGCCACATATATGCAACAGGCGTTGTAGGGTTTTTCTCGGCTATCAGCTTATCTTGACCCGTCGGGATCAGGGTCACTTTATAATACAGATCTTGGGTACCAACTGCTCGACGAATGGACCAGATAGCGCGGCGATCAATCGCGTTATCAGTAATCGTTAAGCCATATCCTGGTGATGTGGCGTTTTCAACCAAAATTTCATAGGCTGGATCTTCAGGTAAAGAGAAAGAGACTTCAGCAGGCTCACCGGTTCCTTGAAAGCTAACTTTAGCATCGACTGCCCAGCTCTGAACTTGTTTACCGGGTAAAAATGGTACGCTGTGTTCAATTCCACGGTAGACACTTGCGGCGATGCCGCTAATAAACAGTAACGCCACTAAAATGTAAAAGGGTTTTTTAGAATGCATTTGCATTTATCCTATTTTTTCGTTTTAGACGGCTGAGCGTCTTGTTTTTTTCCATGGATATAGGTTTGGCCAACATCGACGACAGCGATGTCTTGCATAAACTTGCGTCCAAGTAGCAAAGGGTATTCTAAATGGCTACGGTCACTCAGGTTTAGATCGGTTTCCGCTTTATATTGGCCAATTTCAAGGTGCGCGTGAATAACAGGTCGACGATCACTTTTCTCATCGGAGTCCTGTTTAATTCTTACAAAACGTTCGACTTTTGATTCAAACGTTTTTGCTGGCTGTTTATCTCCTTGAGTAAACACGTCAAACCTAACCCACTGGCTGCCATCTCTTTCAAACAAAATGATATTGCGTGCATCGAGGGAGGACGATTCCGCACCCGTATCGATACGGGTATTGAAACTGGCCTTTACTTCGTCGACATAGACATTTTCTAGCGCACCTAACATAAATTTGTCACCAATAGGTGAAGGGGGGCACTGTACCGGTGCAACCACTGGGACGACCGCCGTTTTTTCCTTAACGTTCAGCTGAGCAATTTTTGTATTGAGATCATCAATTTGAGTAGTTAGTGATGCAAGCCCTGCAGCTTGAGCCTGGTTACAGGTATCGATTGCACCAAGTATATTGCTTTCTTGATTGGTTAAACTGGCTTGTAGCACCGCAGCATCTACTGGGATCGGTGCGTTAGTTTCTTTGGTCGTTGCACAACCTGAAATGGCGGCTGTGATTGCGGCAATACAAATTATCTGCTTGAACATAGTGCTTCCCATTTACTATTTGCTAGATTAAATCTTTATTTGGCTGATTCTTGGTGGCAATAATTGTGGCTCGTTTTGGCGCCGGATAGCCTTCAACTGTTAGGCTAACATCATTAGGATCTAAATAATCAACTAATGATTCATTTGGCATCCATGGTGTACTTCTTTGCTCGGCAAGTGAAGTTACATCAACATCGACACAACGTATGTCTGTGAAATCACACTTCTTTAACCAAAGCATGAGCATTTCAACTGAAGGTAAGAACCACACGTTATTCATCTTGCCATACCTATCCGTTGGCATGAGCACGGTATTTTCATCGCCATCGATAACTAAAGTTTCTAGTACCAACTCACCCCCAACCCGTAGTTGATCTCGCAGTTGGAATATATGATCAATGGGTGAGCGGCGGTGATAGAGCACGCCCATAGAGAATACAGTATCGAATGCATCTAAAGCGGGTAGCTCTTCAATTCCCAGCGGTAAGAAGTGAATAGGGTGATCGTTACCCGCAAGTCGTTTGACCGCTTCGAACTGGCACATAAACAACGGTGATGGGTCAATACCGACCACGTGCTTGGCACCTTCACCTAACATGCGCCACATATGGTAGCCACTGCCGCAACCCACATCTAATACTGTGCGGTTTTCTAAAGGAGATATGTGCGGAACGACACGCTCCCATTTCCAGTCAGATCGCCACTCGGTATCGATTTCTACGCCATGGAGTGAGTACGGACCTTTACGCCAAGGCTTAAAAATGGTTAATAGATTTTCAAGTTTCTGCCTTTCACCATCGCTAAGCTGCTCACCTGAGCCAATTTTGACGCTCGTTTTAAAGTCGATGATATCGGCTTCTGGGTAATGCAGTTTATTAAGTACTTTTTCCCACTTAGGGAGGGAGCCGTGCTTATGTTCTCGCTGCCATTGGCCGAGAATTGACGGAAGAGTCTCAAGCCAATGTTGTAGGCTTGAGTCTGAAATCTGTTTATAGAAAGAACTAAAACTAATCACTTAATTGCCACCATAGATGCAAAATTAAAACACTGGAACCAAACGCTGAACTGGCTAAAACCTTGTGATCTGATCCGATTTTCATGCTCAGCTAGTGTATCAGGTTTCATCACGTTTTCTAATGAACTGCGTTTTTGACTGATCTCTAACTCACTGTAACCATTTGCTCTTTTGAAATCGAGGTGTAAGTCATCTAAAGTAGATTGAATTTTATCTTCTTTAAAGTACAGTTTTTCAGACAGTATCAATAAACCACCAGGGATCAGGCCTTCATAAATATTCTTAAGCAGGCTTTCACGATCATCAGGAGAAAGAAATTGCATGGTGAAATTCAGTACTACCAAAGAGGCATTTTCAATCTTTATATCGCGAATATCGCCGCACACGAGTTCGACAGGCGTCTCACTCACATAAGCCGACAGATTCTCATTACAACGCTCAATCATCGATTCGCTGTTATCTATCGCGACAATTTGGCAATTACGACCTTCTACTCGGCGGCGAATACTCAAAGTGGCCGCGCCTAAAGAGCAACCTAAATCGTAAATTTTAGTATTAGTCGCCGCATACTTTTGGGCGAGATCACCAATGGTATTGATGATTTGTCCATAGCCAGGAACCGATCGCCTGATCATGTCATTAAAGACACCGGCTACTTTGTCATCGAATTGAAAATCGCTGACTTGTTCATAAGGCTTGGCAAAGAGATTATCGGTAGAAGAGTTCATGTGATCAAATAGTGGGAGTTCAACACTTCATTCTAGCTAATCATGTCAGTAAGCAGCAAGACTAGTACTGGAATTTACTCATAAAATTTTGTCTAATAGCACTAATTAAACAAAATACACTCATAAATTTAACCTTTTTGGGAAATGTAATTGAAAACTATCACTTGTATGTTGCTCGCCATGGCGACGATGTTTGTCACATTTCCGGCTTATTCAGACTCGGTTAGAGAGACTAAGTCACTTATCATTGCGATGAGTAATGACACTTATCCGTTTCAGTTTACCGATGAAAATAACCAGCCTAGTGGGCTGTTAGTTGATATCTGGTTGGAGTGGTCGAGGCAAACCAATACCAAAGTGGTATTTAAACCGACTGACTGGGTAGACTCCGTCGAGAGTATTAAGCAGGGGACTGCGGACTTACATATAGGTATGGCAAAAACGGTTAGCAGAGAGCAAGAGTTTACTTTTTCCCCTAAAATCACCAGTGTAAATAGTTTCCTCTATGTCAATTACCAGTTACCTAAGGCACAAACATTAGCAGACCTTCGACCTTATAAAATTGGTGTAGTTGCCGGTGCTGCACAAATAGAGATTTTAAAGCAGCAAGAGCCTAACCTAACATTTCGATATTTTGAAAGTCGTACCGATTTACTTAAGGCCGTAATGACCGAAGAGGTGCTGGTATTTGTTGGCTTAGAAGGCTTTTTGCGAGAAAGCCAAATTAATAATGCCATATCGATAAAGTTTCCAATCGAAAACCGTAAGGCTATCTCTGAGTTGTCTTTTTATCCTACATTTAACAAAGCCAATCATGCGTTAGCGGCTAAAGTGGCGGATGGATTTGCTTTGATAAAACCTGAGCTTATTGAGCAGTATACTCATCAATGGCTAGGGGAGAAGCGCTATCAAAATGATATTGTTATCGCTATGCAAACTGGAGTAGGCCCTTATGCCGATATCGGCACAGATGGCTTGCCACATGGGTTGCTGGTGGATATCTGGAAACTATGGTCTGAGAAAACGGGATTACCGATCCGATTCGTCCCGGGGAGCATGAAACAGAGCATAGATAATGTAAAACGCGGTATTGCGGATGTGCAGTTAGGCTATCCAGAAAGCGAGACAATGCAAACAGGCCTAAATCATGCCCATAAGATATATAGCGTCACTAGCCGTTTATTTTCTTTTCAGACACCTTTACAAAACTTGGACGAATTAAAAGGTCAGGTTGTGGCGGTCTCGCCGACATCGCCATATTTACAGGAGCTAATTGATGCCCTTCCTGACACCAATATTCGATATTTCTCTTCTGTAGATGACATGATAGAAGCGGCAAAGCAGGGCGATGTCTCCGCCTTCGTTGCAGCGGGAGCATGGACACAACATTATCTATTACTCAATCAGAGTTGGGAGCTTTTTCATCAATATGCAGGCCTTGAATTTAAAACCAACTTATATGTGTTAAATCGAAGTGGCGATGTGGGGTTTTCAGAGCGTATTGCTGCTGGTTTTTTGCAAATGTCGAATGTCGAGTTAGCCGATATTGAGCGAAAGTGGATGCTAAACCCAGAAGATAGAATATATAACAATCAGCAGATGCAGATAAACTTGACCGCCGAACAGCAGAATTTAGTCGAGGAATTAGGCAGCGTTAAAGTGGGTTTTTTACGAAACTGGCATCCCATGGAATTTATCGAAGAGGGTCAGTACGCCGGCATTAACAGTGATGTTATTGGTATTATTGGTGAGGAACTTGGCTTGAATATTGAGCCTATTGCGTTCGATGAGTGGCAAAGCCTGCTCGATGCGCTCGTCTCAGGCAGCGTTGATATGGCTGGCAGTGTCGCCATAACCCCTGAGCGTGAATACCAACTTGGCTTTTCAGATTCTTATTGGCCTTCACCTTGGGGATTAGTCACATCATTAAATAGCGTGAGTATTTTTAGTTTGAATGAGCTTAGCGGTCAACGAATCGCCGTTATTGAAGGCTACCATATTGTTGGCGAATTAATGAGAAAGTATCCTAGCCTGAAATTAATCTTAGTGCCTGATATTGATGCGGGTTTAAGTGCTGTTAGTCAGGGTCAGGCTGATGTGTTTATTGATAAGGTCGTTAACCTGGGCAGTAATATCCGAGGCGGTAAGTTTGCAAGTTTGAAGATGTCGATGTTAGTCGACTTTGCAGAACAGAGAAGTCATATCGGTGTGCACAATAGTAAAAAGGCCCTGCTGCCATTAGTCAATGCTGTTTTGGCTAACATTGATACAACGAGGCAACAGCAAATCCATCAAAAATGGGTGTCTCAGACGGTTGAGTTTGGCCGTGAAGAGTATGAAAATAGATTAAAGCTAGGTATTGTAGTCTTCGTTATTTTATCACTCGTTGTTATTGCTGCATTATTAGCTAATCGACGTTTACGCAAGGAAATAGCAAGACGCATCGATGCTGAGAATAAAATGGCACACTTTGCTAAACACGATAGTTTGACCCAGTTACCCAACCGGAGTTTGCTTGAAGATAGACTAGAGCAAGCGATTTTAATGCATAGAAGGGACACGGCACTGTTTGCGGTGATCTTTATCGACTTAGATGGCTTTAAGCAAGTGAATGACAGCTTGGGTCATCATGCTGGCGATGAGTACTTAGTGCATGTTAGCAAGGTTTTAATTAAAGGGATCCGCCGCTCGGATACCGTTGGCCGATTGGGCGGGGATGAGTTTGTTATCATTTTAAATGAAATTAAAGACTTTGAGTCGGTTGGCGATGTGGCTGATAATTTATTAAATAGTTTGTCAGAGCCATTTGTTATTAATCAGCAAGTCGTATCTGCATCGGCCAGTATTGGTGTTGCCATCTATCCAAACGATGGCGATTGCATTGATGCGCTATTAAAAACCGCGGACACACGGATGTATCGTGCAAAAAATGCGGGCGGCGGGGCATATAGAAGCTGCTAGTTTTGCTAAGATACGCTGAACTTATTAATTTTTAATTGAAATTGCTTGATAGTTAGCCGACTAGTCGAGAAGTTATTTGGAAAACGGCAATATTTCTCTATAATGCCGCTTTTGTCTTGTTTTGAACCAGAACCTCAAACATCGCTTTGCGGAATAAAGGAAGAGTTAAATGCGCAGTCATTATTGTGGAGACGTCAATAAGTCTCACGTAGGTCAAGAAGTGACCCTAGTGGGTTGGGTTAATCGCAGCCGAGATTTAGGCGGCGTTGTTTTTCTCGATCTTCGTGATAGAGAAGGCATCGTTCAGGTTGTTTATGATCCAGACCTTCCTGAAGTGTTTGATGTTGCAAGCACACTACGCAGCGAATTTTGTGTTCAGATTAAAGGCCTTGTAAGAGCAAGACCTGATAGCCAGATTAACGCGGATATGCGTACTGGTGAGATTGAGATTTTAGGTCTAGAGCTAACTGTTTTAAACAGCTCTGCGCCATTGCCAATCAACATGGACAAAAACCAGCACAACACTGAAGAGCAACGTCTTAAGTACCGTTACTTAGATTTGCGTCGCCCAGAAATGGCTGACCGTATAGTGTTCCGCTCTAAAGTGACCAGTGCTGTAAGACGCTTTTTAGATGGTAACGGTTTCTTAGATATTGAAACACCTATCTTAACTAAAGCGACACCAGAAGGTGCACGTGACTACTTAGTACCAAGTCGTACTTATAAAGGTCAATTTTTTGCACTGCCACAATCACCACAACTATTTAAGCAGTTGTTGATGATGTCTGGTTTTGACCGTTACTACCAAATCGTTAAGTGTTTCCGTGATGAAGACTTACGTGCTGACCGTCAGCCAGAATTTACTCAAATCGATATCGAAACGTCGTTCATGACCTCTACTCAGGTGATGGATAAGACTGAAGAGATGGTTCGTGGTTTATTCCAAGAGCTATTGAATGTTGATTTAGGCGAGTTTCCTAAAATGACATTTGAAGAAGCGATGCGTCGTTTCGGTTCAGATAAGCCCGATCTTCGTAACCCTCTTGAGCTTATTGATGTTGCAGACATCGTTAAAGAAGTCGAGTTTGCGGTATTTAACGGCCCAGCAAATGATCCAGAAGGTCGCGTTGCAGTACTAAGTATTCCTGGCGGCGCTAAGCTTTCACGCAAGCAATTAGATGAATACGCTAAGTATGCCACTATTTATGGCGCGAAAGGTCTAGCTTGGATGAAGGTTAATGATCTTGATAAAGGTATGGAAGGTATTCAATCTCCAGTCCTTAAGTTCCTAAGCGAAGATGTGGTTAAGGCCTTACTTGAGCGCACTGGCGCACAAACTGGCGATCTAATTCTATTTGGTGCAGATAAAGCCAATATCGTTGCTGAAGCGATGGGCGCACTGCGTCTAAAAGCGGGTGAAGATTTTGACTTGCTACAAGGCGAGTGGAAGCCACTTTGGGTTGTTGACTTCCCAATGTTTGAGCGCACATCTGATGGCGGGCTGCATGCAATGCACCACCCATTTACAGCCCCAAGTAACATGACTCCTGAAGAGCTAGAAGCGAATCCAATCGCTGCTATCTCTGATGCATACGACATGGTACTAAATGGCTGTGAGCTAGGTGGCGGTTCAGTTCGTATTCACGATAGCAAAATGCAGTCTGCGGTATTTAGAATTCTAGGTATTAATGACGAAGAAGCGAGCGAGAAGTTTGGCTTCTTACTTGAAGCATTGCGCTACGGTACACCACCACACGCGGGTCTAGCATTCGGTCTTGACCGTATCATCATGTTGATGACTGGTGCGAGCTCAATTCGTGATGTGATGGCATTCCCGAAGACAACGACAGCGGCTTGTCCGTTAACGAACGCGCCAGGATTTGCAAATCCGGTGCAGTTAGCTGAACTTGGCGTCAGTGTTGTAGAAGCAGAATCCAAAGAAGACACAAAAGACGCTGAATAATACAGCGTCATAAGAGCCGAGTTAAGACTCGGCTTTTTTTTCGATTAAATATACCCAAGCCACTTTAAAATAAAGACATTAATTCTAGAGTTACGAATACTAGAGTCATCAATACAAAAAGACACTAGCTACAAAAAACACTAATACAAATAACTAATGCTAAAAGCACTAATACTAAAGTCACTTTGTTGATCGTGAAATACATATGCGTCGTTGGGTGGAATAGGTTGTTTGGGTATAGGAATGAATTGAGGAGATAGACATGGCAGGACATAGTAAATGGGCAAACATTAAGCACCGCAAAGCGGCACAAGATGCAAAGCGCGGAAAATTGTTCACCAAGTTTATTCGAGAATTAACGGTTGCTGCCCGAGAAGGTGGTTCAGATCCTGATTCTAATCCACGCTTACGCGCAGCCATTGATAAATCGCTATCAAACAACATGACTCGCGACACCGTTGAACGGGCTATTAAGCGCGGAGCCGGTGAGCTTGATGGCCAAGTATTAGAAACAATTGTCTACGAAGGTTATGGGCCTGGCGGCACTGCGGTGCTGGTGGAAACAATGACCGACAATAAGAACCGCACCGTGTCTGGTGTGCGCAATGCGTTTAGTAAGTCTGGCGGCAACTTAGGCACAGATGGCTCAGTCGCCTACCTTTTTGATAAAAAGGGGATCATCTCTTATGAAGGAGTCGATGAAGACACAATCATGGACGCCGCATTAGAAGCGGGTGCTGAAGATGTTGTGACCCATGAAGATGGCTCTATTGACGTACTGATGTCGCCTGAAGATTTTGGCCGCGTCAAAGATGCCCTCGATGCTGCAGGCTTGGAGTCAATTAATGCTGAAGTGACCATGGTTCCTTCAACCAAAGCGGACTTAGATGCGAGTACTGCGCCTAAGTTCTTACGCTTAATCGACAACTTAGAAGATCATGATGATGTACAAGAAGTTTATCATAACGCAGAAATTTCTGACGAAGTGATGGAAGGTCTGGAATAAAACCTATATGGCAATAATTTTAGGGGTCGATCCGGGATCCCGCATCACAGGTTACGGCGTCATTAAATGCGTCGGTCGACAGCAAGTTTATGTTGGCAGTGGTTGTATTCGAACGAGTTCTGATGAACTCCCTATTCGTTTGAAACAAATTTTTGATGGTTTGTCCGAGATTATTAGACAATACCAGCCTGACGAGTTTGCTATTGAGCGGGTGTTTATGGCAAAAAATGCCGATTCAGCGCTCAAACTCGGACAAGCTCGTGGCGCTGCAATCGTTGCGGCAACTGCAGCTAATTTACCTGTAGCCGAATATAGCGCAACTCAGATTAAAAGTGCAGTGGTCGGGACTGGCCGTGCGCAAAAATCACAAGTGCAGCACATGATCCAGCAATTACTGAAACTGCCCAGTGCGCCGCAAGCAGATGCGGCTGATGCGCTTGGTGTGGCAGTGTGTCATTATCATACTAGCCAAAGTTTGGCCGCCCTTAGCGGCAGAGCCAGTGTAAGAACATATGGACGATATAAATGATAGGTCGTATACGCGGATTATTAATTGAGAAACAAGCACCTGAGGTGCTAGTTGATGTCTCTGGAGTAGGGTATGAGATCCAAATGCCGCTCACCAGTTTTTTTGAGCTGCCTGAACTGGGTCAAGAAGCGGTTATTTATACTCACTTTATTGTAAGAGAAGATGCGCAGTTACTCTATGGTTTTGTATCTAAAAAAGAAAGAAGTCTATTTAGATTATTGATTAAGGCAAACGGTGTCGGCCCTAAATTAGCATTAACAATTTTATCGGGTATGACCGCGGGTGAATTTGTTGTCTGTGTTGAACGTGACGATATAGCCACACTGGTAAAATTACCGGGTGTGGGTAAGAAAACGGCAGAGCGCTTATTAGTTGAAATGCGCGATAAATTAAAGAGCTTGATGGAAGCTTCTGTAGGCTCAGAGCGTGAGTTTATGTTGCAATCGAATTACAAGGCGCCAGTAGTGGTCAATACAGCAGAAGAGGACGCTATCGCAGCATTACTGTCTTTGGGTTATAAACCTGCACAGGCGAGTAAAGCGGTGTCATCGGTTTATACCGATGGCATGAGTTCAGAGACGCTGATTAAATCTGCATTGAAATCGATGCTTTAAGGAATATAGATGATTGAAGCTGACCGACTCATACAACCCAATATAATAGAGCGCGATGAAATTGAAGCGGTTGATCGTGCGATGCGACCTAAGATGTTGGATGAGTATACTGGGCAAGATGATACTCGTGCACAATTAAAAATCTTTATTGAAGCGGCTCAAAAACGCGGCGAAGCGTTAGATCATATGTTGATTTACGGCCCACCAGGACTCGGTAAAACGACATTGGCGATGATTGTTGCCAATGAAATGGGCGTGAATATCAAGTCAACCTCTGGACCCGTACTTGAAAAAGCAGGCGACTTAGCAGCATTGCTGACAAACCTTGAGCCAAATGATGTGTTATTTATCGATGAAATCCACCGTTTAAGCCCCGTCGTAGAAGAGATTTTATATCCAGCAATGGAAGATTATCAGCTGGATATCATGATAGGTGAAGGCCCCGCTGCGCGTTCGATTAAATTAGACTTACCGCCTTTTACCTTAGTTGGCGCGACAACACGAGCAGGCGCGTTAACCTCGCCGTTAAGAGCACGATTTGGCATTCCGCTAAGGCTTGAGTTTTATAACGTCAAAGATCTGTCCAGTATCGTGGCACGCTCAGCGAAAGTCATGGATCTTGACATCGACGACGAAGGCGCTGTAGAAATTGCGCGACGCTCCCGTGGTACGCCGCGTATTGCCAATCGTTTACTTAGACGAGTTCGAGATTTTGCCGAGGTTAAACATAGCGGTGATGTCACTAAAGTGATTGCAGAAGCTGCGCTGGACATGTTAGATGTCGATGCTGAAGGTTTTGACTATATGGACAGAAAACTGTTGTTGGCGATTATCGACAAATTTATGGGGGGGCCTGTTGGCCTAGATAACCTCGCTGCAGCCATTGGCGAAGAGCGAGAAACCATTGAGGATGTCCTTGAACCATTCCTTATCCAGCAAGGCTTTATACAAAGAACGCCAAGAGGCAGAATCGCAACACCAAGAGCTTATAACCACTTTAATATCATTAAACCTGATGCTTAAAGCAATCGGTTTGTGATGTTATCAAGCTTAAGCGTCACTGAGCACTGAGCACTGAGCACTGAGCATAGAGCATAGAGCATAGAGCATAGAGCATAGAGCATAGAGCATAGAGCATAGAGCATAGAGCATAGAGCATAGAGCATA